>NZ_SMKP01000024.1:0-75591 GCF_004349015.1 Nonomuraea diastatica | reverse complement strand
GCGTAGAAGTCGTCGATGGCCGACAGGTAGGTGTCGATGGTGTTGGGGGCGCGGCGGCCGTTCTTCAGATGCCGGCGGAAGTCGCGCACGGCGCCGGTGGCGGCGGTGGGGTCGGTGAGCGGGTCGCCGTCCAGGGCGCCGGCGTCGGCTTGGTCGGCCAGCCAGGCCAGATAGCCTCGCAGTCGCGAGGCGTACTTGGTCTTGGTGGAGCCGGCCAGCGGGGCGTGCGTGAGTGCGGCGGTGTAGTCGGCCAGGACGGCGGCGTGGGGGGCGGGGAGCGGCACGGCCCGCGACCGGCTTGTGTTTCCGGAAGTCACACGCTCAGTCTACTTCCGGAATCGGGCGATTCCGGAAGTAGTGAGGTAGCATAAAGGTACCGAGGACTTTTCGAGCGTTGGCATTCAGGTCTGCGTCGCCCCCGGCGAACCACCACCGGCCACCTTCGCAAGGAGGGGCCTGGACAGGTCAGGCGACCATGACGCCGACGCTTCATTCTCAACACACGCCCCTCAGCCCTGTCGAATCGGCGATTCCGCGGGTCGATTCCGCGCTCCGGCTCGCTCTCTACCCGGTACCGGATCGCCGGGCCGTGGTGGACGGGGCTTGGTGGCCTTATTCCCGCGACGCCGCCGCCGAGCTGCCTCATCTCATCGCCGCCATCGACCAGCGGCTGGGTCGGACCGTCCTGCGGATAGGGGTGTACCGGGACGCCTGGCAGCGCATTGCCCGCCGCATCCCGGCCCGTGGTCGGCAGGTCCGCGTCGGCTGGTTCCGCCACTCCGACCCGCGCGTGATCACTCTCGTCTTCGCCACCGGTGAGCCGATCGCATTGCTGCTCATCCCACCCGACACCGCCGCCGGAACTGCCGAGGCCGCGCTCAAGCTCACCGCCCAGGACACCACCGGCCTGGCCACCGACGACATCCTCATCCTGGCGAGCCTGCCTCCCGATCCCCCGATCCATGCCATCTCCCGCGCGGGCACCACCGACAGCCCGGCCTGCTGGGAGAACGAGGGCGGATCGGTCATCGCGCATGACGCGACCGGCACAGGCGACCGAACGCCAGCACCGGCATGAGGTAACCCATGTGCCGCCTGCCGGCTGGATTGAGCGGTTCAGGTACCGCCAGTTCTGGCGGCGAGCCATCCCCGGCCAGCAGGCATCTCCTTCATCTGTCCCTTCTCCGAACAGGAGACCTTCCATGACTCTGATCGACACCGCCCCGCTCGGCGGGGCGACCGCCTCCGCACCGGCTGGTTCGGCTCTGACCCTCATACACCTGTGCGGTGACATCGACATCTTCACCACCTCCCAGTTGCGGCAGCGGTTGCTCGACGCCCTCGACTACAGCACCGGCTTGCTCGTGCTAAACCTGTCCCAGGTCACCTTCTGCGGGGCCGGCGGGTTGGGGGTGCTGATCGGCGTGCAGGGCCGTGCCCGGGCGCGGGGCATCACACTGGCCCTGACCGGCGTTCCTCTGCGCGTGGCCCGGTTGCTGCGCATCACCGGCCTGGACCGACGCTTGCCGATCATGGCGTGAGCCGGCTCGCCGACCACAAGCGCCGTCGCCGAGGCGGGCTCTGACGGCACGCGTCGTTCCCCTCAGCCTGTCACGGTGAGCGGGCCGGCCTCGCCCGGGCGGCCCGCCGCGGCGCTCGCCTCCCTGATGGACGATTCCTGATCGAACGGCCCTATCCGCAGTCACGACAAGGTGAATCATGGCAACCGCCCGCCCTCCGCAAGGGCCAGGTCATGACCATGGCGTGGACCAGGCCCTGGCCGACGTCTTGGCGGCGGTCAGTACAGCCTCACGCACGCGCGCCCTTCAGAACGTGGTGAACATGGCGAGTCAGAACGTGGTGAACATGGCGAGCTACGGCGACCGGCAGCAGCTCTCCGCGCGTCTGGAGACGATGACGCTTGGTCAGCTCGTTGAGGTAGCCGCCGCCGCACGGTTGCTCAGCGCCGCGGCCGACCAGGCGCTGGCCGGAAAGGCCCGGCACGGGCGCGCGTTACAGCCGATCCAGCCTGGGGCCCCTGACGGCTCTGATCCTTCGCGTCCGTGCGGCCCCAGCGTTCGTCCGTGCGGCCCCAGCGTTTGCTGGTAGGCCCCAGGGCAGATCGCCTGTACCGGTCGCAACCCCGGCGTTTTCCTCCTCGATGTCGTGCCGTCGCACGGCGTCGATCATGTCCCGCACCTGGGCCGCCAGACGACAGCTCCTACGGACGTGGCCTGTTTCCCGGTGCCGGGCTGTCGCCCGTTCGGCTGAGCGTTGTGTCGCCGGCAAGGTTCATGAACTGGAAGCTCAAGGGGCGTGGGGTCGCGTACGGGCGCGTGGACCTTCTCGCGATCGACGAGCTGGGCTATATGGAGCTGGACCGCCGCGGTGCCGAACTGCTGTTTCAGGTTCTGACCGAACGCGAGCCTCCGTGGCCATCGCCTCCAACGAATCGTTCGGAAAAGCGCACATGTCCGAGCCAACATGTGTGGTTCGGCTGAAACTTCACACGTTGGAGCAGCTATTCGGGCTGGGACGGGAGAGCAGTGTGGTTGCGCCATGCGGTCCGGAGGGCTTCGAGTTCGAGCCGAGGGAATGGCGCTCCCCACTTTCCGTGGTATCCGCTTTCGTCATAGCGTCGCGCGACGTCGTCGAAGCAGCGGATGACGGCTCGGGCCAGGGTGTCAATCGTTTGCAACTGGACCAGATCTCGCTGCCGGCGTTGTCGTGACGGCGGCCATCGGGCAACTGAAGCAGTCGCGCCCAGACGTCGTTGCCCCCTCGATAGAAGATCCAGCGAAACGCTGTCGGCTCGGCTTCGAACTGGGCCCGTGTCTGCTCTTCGCCGAGCACCAGCCGGGCCGTCGCGGTCCGGAGTTCCTCAGGAGCCGCGGGGCAGCGTCCCAGCCCGGCGGGCGCGCTCGCGGGAGTGCAGCAGGAAGGTGTTAAATGCCTCCGCCGCGGGCCGCAAGGGTTCAGGGACAGCGTCGATCCGGCGGCGACGGCGTCCGGCGGCCAGCCGTTCGGCGTGATCGCTGGCCAGCGCCAGACCGCGTTCGACGAAGAAGATTTCCAGCCCTCGGCCCAAGGGCCCCATCGAACGGCCGGGCAAGCGAGTCCGCTCCAGCAGGGCTTGGGGATAGTTGGGATGCTCGTCGTCCAGCAGCCATCCCAGCTGGCCGATCAGGACGCAGGCCCGGGCCGGAGAGTGACCGGCGGCCAGGTGGCCGATGAGGTCGCCGAGTCAGGGCGGCGGGGCGGCCAGCCGGGCGATGAGGTTCTCGCCGGCGACGAAGGGCCGTTCGGGGCGGCGCTGGGGCCAGGTCTTCGGCGACGAGGTACTCGCCACTGCCATCCTCGACCGGCTCCCGCACCACTGCGAAGTCCTCGCCATCAACGGGCCCAGCCACCGCCTCAAGAACCGCCTGGCCGTCGTGGACACCCACATCACCGCTGCAGGCTAGAGAACATAGACCCCGCTTGAGAAGATCCCGCCATGAACGCCCACGACTTACGCAGACTTACGGTCCGAGCCGGCTCAGCCCACGACGCAGACGCCCTCGCGCACTTCGACTCGGTAGCGAGATCCGATAGCGGTGAGCGACGCGGCAGCATCGAACGCTGGTGTCGCGAGGGATCAGTCCTCGTCGCGGATGCCGCTCCTGAGCTGGTCGGCTACTGCGTCGTGGAGTACACGTTCTTCGAGCAGGGCTTCGTGACGATGCTCATGGTGGCCGAGCCTCTGCGAGGTCGCGGCATCGGCGAAAGGCTCCTGCGCGCCGCAGCAGCCTCCTGCCTGACCACAAAGCTGTTCGCCTCGACCAACCTGTCGAACCATCAAATGCAACGGTTACTCCAGCGGGTCGGCTGGCGATCAGTAGGAATGGTCCACGGCCTGGATGACGATGATCCCGAGGTGTTCTACCTCTGCGCCCCTCGGAGTCGATGATCTGGCTCTGCACGTTTGTCTGTACTTATCTCTGCACATTGACCGGCAAACGCTGCTACAACAAGGGCGGGTTGCCGGCACCGCGAGGAGGATCCGGGGCTGTGCTACGTCGAAGAGCCCCACCAGGGTTCGGGCATGGTGGACCACCTGCGAGGCTGGTACCGCGACAAGAAGCTCATCGCCTTCACCCTGGAGCCCTACCACGAGGTCGACGCCGACGCCTTCCGCGCGGCCACCAGGCTCTGGCCAAGACGACCTCGTCATGTCCGTCTGCTCCTGCTGCGCGGTGCACTACCCCGGGCAAACGCTCGGGTCGCGCTGCAACAGCGACGACGCGGGCAGACCACCGACACCTGGCGGGCCCGCTACCGCCCTCGGGCGGGCATCGAATCGACGGTCGGCCAGATCATCCACCGCACGGGCATCCGCCGCGGCAGCCACACGAGCATCCGCGCCACCCACGTAGGTCACTGCCTGGCCGCCACCGCGATCAACCTCATCCGCCTCGACGCCTGGCAACAGCGTGTTCCGCACCGCCAGATCCTCGATCACGATCACGTCGTGTTCACGGACCAGCCAGGTGGAGGTCTTGTGCAGGAAATCGGTCCGGGACGCGCGGACCTTGCGGTGGGCGCGGGCGACCTTCGCCCTGGCCGGAGAGGAACGCGATCGTGTTGCCCGGGTGATTCGCATTCACATCTGCTCTACCGGCGAAACAGTTTTGCCGGTAATGTTGACAGCATGAAGGGGCAACCGGGAAACAGGGCGGTCGCGCCCGGCCGGCTCGCGCTCGTGCAATCCTTCGTCAACAGCCTCAACGTCGAGTTCGGTCCCGACTACTTCGCCACCACCGAGGGGTTCGCCACCTGGCTGGACCGCAACGGCTTTCACGGAGTGGGGCCCGGCGAGCTCGACCGTCAGGACGCGGTGACGCTCAGGGAGGCGCTGCGCGCCCTCCTGCGCGAGCACAACGGCGGTGAGCCCGAGCCGTCGGCCCGCGCCACCGTCGAGCACGTCGCCCGCGGCTGCCCCCTCGTCGTGGGCTTCGACGACAGCGGCGCCCTGAGCCTCCAGCCGACCCTGGGCGACGTGCGCGGCGTGTTCGCGACGATCCTGGCGGCCGTGTCCGAGTCCGCGATCGACGGCTCCTGGCACCGGCTCAAGGCCTGCCACGCGCACCAGTGCGCGTGGGCCTTCTACGACCGCTCGCGCAACCGTACCGGCCGCTGGTGCTCGATGGAGGTCTGCGGCACCCGCTCCAAGATGCGCGTCTACCGGGAGTCGAAGAAGCACGCCTGAGGTCACGGCGCGCTCTCCCTGCCGAGCAGGCGCCGGGCCACCACCAGCTTGGTCGCGGCGGCGGTGCCGTCGGCGAGCTGCAGCCCGATGACGTCGCGCAGGCGCTGCGCCACCGGCCCGTCCTCGGACCAGCCGAGATGCCCGAGGGTCAGCAGCGCCTGGTGCGCGGCGTCGACCGCCGCCTTCGGCGCCCACCACTTGGCCATGTTCGCCGTCTCCCTCGGGTCCAGGCCCACGTCTGCCCGCCACAGCGCCTCGAAGGCCACCAGCCGCGCCGCGTGCAGCAGCGTCACGTGCTCGACCAACGGGAACGAGACCGCCTGGAAGCGCCCGATGACCTGCCCGAACGCCTCCCGGGTGCCCGCGTGCGCGAGGGCCTCGTCGAGCGCGGCCTTGCCGACGGCGACGGCCATCAGCGCGATCATCGCCCTGGACACCCCGAATCCCCGCATGACCTGGCCGAAGCCGCGGCCGACACCGCCGACCACGTGCTCGGGGCCCACCCGCAGGCCGTCGAGGACCATCCGCCCCCTGCCGCCCGACCGGCAGCCGAGGTCCTGGAGGCCTTCCCGCTCGACGCCGTCCAGGCCGGCGTAGAAGGCCGTGATCCCGTAGGGGCCCGGCTCGCCGGTGCGGGCGAAGAGCAGCGCGTGCGTGGCGTACGCGGTGGTCATGATCGAGGTCTTCTCACCGGTCAGGACCCACCCGTCGCCGTCGGGCTCCGCCCGCGCCGCGATCGCCGCGGCATCGGTGCCGTGCTCAGGCTCGGTGAGGCCGAGCGCCAGCACGGACTCGCCACGGGCGATCGGCGGCAACCATTCCTCAAGCTGCTCCGGGCTGCCGTTCGCGGCCAGAACCCCGCCCACGAGAGCGGCGTTGAGCACAGGGAAGCACACGGACAGGTCGGCCGCGGCCAGCTCCTCCAGCACGATGCCGGCGCTCACCGCGTCCAGGTCCCGCCCGCCGTACACCTCGGGCAGGCGCAGCGCGAACAGGCCCTCGGCGGCCATCTCCGCGAGCAGCCCCGGACGGTAGGAGCCGCGTACGTCGCTCTCACGCCGGTAGGGCGCGACCTGCTCGGCCGCGAACTGCCTGACCTGCTTGGCGAGAGCCTTCTGCTCAGGGGTGAAATCGAAGTCCACGTCAGTTCCTCAGCGCGTCACGGAGGGTGAATTTCTGGATCTTTCCTGATGGAGTGCGGGGCAGGGACGGCACGATCTCCAGCCGTTCCGGCCAGTACTGCTTGGCCATCCCGAGCGCTGACAGGTGCACCCGCAGGTCGTCGAGCGTGGGCGGGGCGCCCGCGGTCACGACGACGGCGCAGGCGCGCTCGCCCAGCCGCTCGTCCGGATAGCCGACGACGGCCACGTCCCTGAGCGCGGGGTGCTGCAGCAGGGCGCCCTCGACCTCGACGACGGGGATGTTCTCCGCGCCGCGCATGATGACGTCCTTGACCCGGCCGGTGATCCGGATGCCGCCGTGGCCGTCGTCGCGGGCGAGGTCGCCGGTGTCGAACCAGCCGTCGGCGGTCACCGACGCCGCGTACACCTCCGGGCGGCGGTAGTAGCCGAGGCACTGGGACGCGCCGCGTACCTGCAGCAGGCCCGGCTCCCCCGCTGGCACGGGACAGCCCTGGCGGTCCACGATCCGGACCTCCATCCCGGGCACGGCCGTGCCGTCGCTCCCGGCGGCGCGCAGCGGCGGGTCCTCCGGGCGGGTGATCGTGACGCAGCCGTTCTCGGACATGCCCCACAGCGCGTACACCCGGCAGCCGAGGACCTCGCCCGCGTCCTCCACGAGGCTCGGCGCGATCGGCGCGCTGCCGGTGGCGAAGGTCCTGAGCGCGCTCAGGTCCCGGGGCGCGGCGCGCTGGGCCTCGATGAGGTCGGACAGGAACGTGGGCGCGCCCATGAAGAACGTCACCGCCCGCTCCTGCAGGATCTCCAGCATCCGTGCCGGGTTCCAGGCGTCGACCTGGACGGCCGTCGCGCCGAGCAGCAGCGGCATGACGAAGTTCCAGGTGTAGCCGGCCTGGTGCGTCGTGGGCGATCCCATCGCGGTCACCTCGGCGCCGGTGAGGCCGAGCACGTCCGCCTGCGCCCGGTTCATGGCGTAGAGGGTGTTGTGGCTGTGCACCACACCTTTGGGCTCGCCGGTCGTGCCGGAGGTGAAGATGAGCTGGGCGGGGTCGTCGGGGCCGGCCTCCAGAACGTCGAGGTCGGCCGCGGGCGGCTCGTGCGCCAGCAGGTCGCGGTCGAAGTCGAGAGCCCCGGGGCCGCCGCCGACGAGCACGCGGTGGCGCAGCGTCGGGACGGCCGCGGCGACCTCCGCGCTCATCTCCGCGTAGGAGAATCCGCGGAACTCGGCCGCGGCGATGTAGACGGGGCTGCCGGTCAGCCGGGTCATGAACTCGACCTCACGCCTGCGCATGATCGGCACGATGGGCCCGGCCACCGCGCCGATCCTGGCGCAGCCCAGGATCGAGACGACGAGCTGCCACGAGTTCGGCAGCTGCAGGCTCACCACGTCGCCGCGCCGCACGCCGAGCCGCAGCAGGTTGCCCGCCAGGCGGTCGGTCAGCGCGGCGAGTTCGGCGTAGGTCACGCTCACCACGCCGCCGTCCTGGTAGCAGACCAGCGCGGGCTTGGCCGGCTGGGCCGCGGCGGCGTGGCGCAGGTCGTCGAGGATGGTCTCCTCTCGCCACCAGCCCGCCGCGCGGCAGAGGTCTTCGCTGACGATGCTCGTCGCGCTCATCACACGTCCTTCTGTCCGAGGGCCGCCCTGGCCCGCTCGACCACGGCCGACGCCGTCACGCCCGCGCGGCGGAGGAGGTGGCGCTGGTCGCCCGCCACCGAGACGAACGCGTCCGGCAACGCCACCCGGTGCATCCGGATCGGCATGAGCTCGGTCAGCGACTCGGCGACCGCGGCGCCGAACCCGGCGGAGGCCCAGTGCTCCTCCACCGTGATCACCACGCCGGTGGCGCTCGCCCAGGCCGCCAGCGTCGCCACGTCAAGCGGCTTGACCGTGTGCACGTGCAGCACGCTCGCGCGGATGCCGTCCCGGCCCAGCCGGTCCGCGGCCTCCAGCGCGGCCAGCACCGGGTACGGGCCGCAGGCGGCGATCGTGACGTCGAGGCCGCGGCGCAGCACCTGGGCCCGGCCGAGCCGTACCGGCGGGCCTTGCGGCAGGTCCGGCGTGGGGCCCCGGCCCAGCCTGAAGTACACCGGGCCAGGCACCGAGAGCGCCTGGCGGAACAGGGTCTCGGTGGTGGCGGCGTCGCCGGGGGCCACGACGGTCATGTTCGGCAGCGTCCGCATGACGGCCAGATCCTCCAGCGCGTGGTGCGTGGGGCCGAGGTGGCCGGCCGACACCCCGGAGTGGGTGGCGGCGATGACGACGGGCAGGTGGTTCATCGCGATGTCGATCTTGACGGCCTCGACGGCCCGCGAGGCCGCGAACGCGGCCATGGTGTTGACCAGGGGCCGGCGGCCTTCCTTGGCCAGTCCTGCGGCCGTGCCCATCATCGTGTGCTCGGCGATGCCGAGGTTGACGTAGCGGTCGCGGGCGGTGCCGAAGTCGACGCCGCCGAACAGCCCGGTGTCGGAGTCCAGGCAGACCAGGCGCTCGTCCCGGGGTAGCAGCTCGGCCACGAGGTCGCGATAGACCTCCCGCGACGAGCGGGACGCCGTCTCACTCATGCCTTCTCCCTCTCGGAGCGGAGCGCGGCGAGCGCCCGCTGGTGCTGGCGCTCGCTCAGGCGGGCGTAGTGGCTGCGCACGTGGCCCTCCACGAACGGCAGGCCCTTGCCCTTCACGGTGTGCGCGATGACCAGGGTGGGCCGGCCGGGCGTCGGCGGCGTGCCGAGCGCCAGGGTCAGCTCGTCCACGTCGTGGCCGTCGGCCTCGCGTACCTGCCAGCCGAACGCCCGCCACCGCTCGGCCAGGGGCTCGGCGCCGCCGACCTGCTCGGTGTCACCGGTGATCTGCAGGCGATTGCGGTCCACGACGGCGACCAGGTTGTCCAGCCGGTGGTTGGCGGCCACCGCGGCCGCTTCCCATACCGAGCCTTCCTGCAGCTCGCCGTCGCCCATGACGACGAAGCAGCGCCGGTCGGCGCTGTCGAGCCCGAAGGCCAGGGCGAAGCCGATGCCCAGCGCCAGGCCGTGCCCGAGCGAGCCTGTCGGCATCTCCACGCCGGGGATCTCGGGGTGGGGGTGCGCCATGAGATGGCTGTCAGGCATCGCATAGTCGGCCAGCCACTCCTCGGGGAAGAAGCCGGCCTCGCAGAGCGTCCCATAGAGCGCGAGCCCCCCGTGGCCCTTGCTCAGCAGCAGCACGTCGCGGTCGGGCGCCCCGGGGAAGCGGGGATCGACGCGCATGACGCGGAAGTAGAGTGTGGCCAGGATCTCGACAAGCGACAGCGAGCCGCCCGCGTGCCCGCCCTCGGGGCCCGCGCACATCCCGACGATGTGCTCCCTGACGCGGGCGGTCGTTTCGCTCAGAGGGAGCGTGCCCGGCGTGGTGGAGACGATGGTCATGAAGCCACTCCTTTGATCAGTTCGGGTGCAGGCCGCTGAATTCGAGCCCGAGCGCCTCCGGCATGCCGTACCGGACGTTCAGGCACTGGACGGCGTTTCCGGCGCCGCCCTTCACCAGGTTGTCCAGGGCCGAGATCACTGTGACGTGGCTCGCGCCCCGTTCCAGGGCGAAGCCCACGTCGCAGAAGTTGGAGCCGGAAAGGATCTTGGCGTCGGGGAACCGGTGCAGGCCGCGCCGGTGGGCGACGACGCGGATGAACGGCTCGTCCCCGTAGCGGGCGCGGTAGGCGGCCCGGATGGCCTTCTCGTCGGCCCCGGGCATGAGCGCCGCCTTGCACAGCAGCTGGACGCCCCGCACCGCCTCGACCCCGGTCGCGGTCATGCTGACGGGCAGGCCGGTGGCCTGCGCGATCTCGGCCTCGTGCCGGTGCCGGGTGGGGGCGAACACCCGGAGGGCGCCGCTCCGCTCGGCGTGCAGGTTCTCGGGTCCCGCCTTCGCGCCCGCGCCGCTGGAGCCGGTCTTGGCGTCCACTGTGAGCGCGCCCTGGATCAGCCCCGCCTCGGCGAGGGGGACGAGGGCGAGGATCCCGGCCGTGGCCATGCAGCCGGGCACGCTGATCCGGCTCGCCGTGCGCAGCCGCTCCCTGTGCAGCTCGGCCAGGCCCGGAACGAACGTGCCGATGAGGTCGGGCGACTCGTGCGGCACGCCGTAGTAGTCCTCGTACACCTGGGGGTCGCTCAGCCGGAAGTCGCCCGACAGGTCGATGACGGTGTCCGCCAGCGCGACGAAGTGCGGCATCCGGCGCATGGTCTCGCGGTGCGGGGTCGCCAGGAACAGCGCGTCGTAGTGGTCGAGCTGGTCTTCGGCGCAGAAGGCCAGCTTGGTCAGGCCGCGGAGATTCGGGTGGACACCGTCGATCGGGCGTCCGCGCAGTCCGCGTGACGTGGCCGCGGCGACCTCGACACCAGGGTGCGAGATGAGCAGGCGCAGCAGCTCGCCGCCGATGTAGCCTGCCGCTCCGACGACCGCTACGCGCAGCTTGCGATCACAAAGATTGTTCATTCCGTCCTCGCGATGAGGTGGGCCGCGATGGCGTCGGCCACGTCGGCATGGGAACCGTGTGCTTCCTGGAAGCCTCTGAATTCCACGCGGTCGTTGACCTCGAGCACGATGAGCCGTCCGTCGCCGTCCTCGATGAGGTCCACGCCCGCGATGTCGGCGCCGACCGCGGCCGCCGCGGCGACCGCGAGATCGGCGTGGTCGCCGCAGAGCGGGAGCCGCTCGCTCACCGCTCCTCTGGCCACGTTGGTACGCCACTCGGCGCTGCGGCGGTAGGTGCCGCCCAGCGCGCGACCGCCCACGACGAGCACGCGGATGTCGCGGTCGGCCTTGGGCACCTGTTCCTGCAGGTAGATCACGTGCGACTGCGGAGAGGGAAGGGCCTCGACGTGTTCGAGCACGGCCGTGGAGGTCTCGCGGTCGGTGACCCGGGTGACCAGCCGGCCCCAGGAGCCGACCAGCGGCTTGATCACGGCGGGGTAGCCGAGCTTGTCGAGCGCGGCCAGCGCCGACTGCGGCGTGAGCGCGAGGACGGTCCTGGGGGTCGGCAGCCCCGCGCCGAGCAGGGCCGCCGACGTGTGCCACTTGTCGCCGCTCACCTGCGTGGCGCGACAGGAGTTGACCACGGTCGCCCCTGCCGCCTCCAGGGCACTCGCCGCATAAAGCGCCCTGAAATGCCCGACTTCGCGATTGAGCACGAGCTTCTCGGCCCAGTCGGGCATCTCTGGATTTCCTGCGACGGACAGCGAGCGGGAGTCGAGATAATCGTACGAGACGCCGCGCCGTTCGAGCGCGGACATGATCGCTTTTTCCTCGAATCTCACCCGCGACGCGAGGACGGAAAGGCGTGGCGCCGGCATTGTTACTCGCCCCAGTCTTCCTCGACTTCGGGGGCGAGGGTGAGCGCCGGGGGCTCGACCGAGGCGATCTCCAGCTCGCTCCGGCAGTCCAGGCACTCGATGATCTCGCCCGACCGCGCGTCCGCCTCGATGGCCACCGGAGCCGCGCACTCCGGGCACTCCGCCGCCGCTTGCATCACCTTCTGCATGTGGATGCCCCTTCCGAAATAGGTGCATTTCATTTCACTGGTGACCGTAACCCGGCTGCTCGCGGAAACTCCAACAAATGCTGCTGTTCACAGTGAAAAAAGAAGCTTATCCTCGGATGTCAATAATCGGGTGGATGTTCCAGGATAAGTAATCGTTCTAGGTGAAGAGCGAAAAATGCCTATTCTGCCGCTTACGCTCACTTGGTAATCCATTATTCCCGTGGAAAGCGAGTTCCCATGCTGACGACTCCCGGACTCGGAACCGAGGCCACCCCGGGTGCGCTCTTCGCCTCGGCCGTCGCAGAAGGGGCCACGTCGGTGCCTTTCCGCAGCCATCTGCCGGCCGCCTTCCCGCTGTTCGCCACCCGGCCCCGATACACGGTGCGGCACCTGCTGAGAACCGCGGACGTGGCCGACGAGCCGTACACGTTCGTGTACGAGCCGCCGGCGGGCGAGCTCGGCGCGGCCGGGACGTCGTACGCGGCCACGCCCGAGGCGGCGTTCGCGCCACGGCTGGCCCAGGCGCGGCTCACCGACCTGAGTGTCACGCTGCCGCTCCCTGAGCCCGTCTCCGGCGGGCTCCTCGACGACCCGGCACTGCTCGCGCACTACATCGACTTCCGGGTGCTGGTCCGGCTCTCGGTCGTGGAGAACGAGTCGCTGCTGCACGGCACCGCCGACGGCGCGATCACCGGGCTTCTTGACCAGCCGGGCATCCGGCGCGCCACCACCGACCAGAGCCTCGAAGAGGCCGTCACCACGGCCGCCGCGCACGTCGAGGAGACGGGCGGATCCTGCGACGGCATCGTCGCGCACCCCTTCGTCTACTGGGAGCTGGTCCGCCTCGGCGCCCTCTCCCGCCTGGCCACGGCCGGCATCAAGGTGTCGAGGACCCGCATGATCCCGCGCGACCGGCTGCTGCTCGGCGACTTCAGCGCGGCGGCCACGCTGCTGATCCCCGGCGTGGCCGACATCACGCTCGACGGCCGGATGGTCCACGCCACCACCCGGGTGGGACTGGCCGTGCGGCTGCCCCAGCACCTGATGACGCTGTCGTGGGGCGGTGACCATGGCTGACCCGAGAGTCCTGTACATCACTGGCTGGATGCGCTGCGGCAGCACCCTGCTCGGCAACGTCCTGGGCGAGCTGCCCGGCGTCCTGCACGTCGGCGAGCTGCACTACCTGTGGCGCAACGGCGTGCTCGGCGCCGGGACGAACTCCACCTGCGGGTGCGGCAGCGACGTCACGTCGTGCGGCCTCTGGTCACGCGTGCTCGCCGAGGGCGGCGACGGCCGCCACGAGACGGCCAGGCGCATGGTGCGCGCGCAGCACGCGCTGCTGCGTACGCGTCACATCCGCGCCCGGCTCACCGGGTCGCGCGGGACGGCTCACGCCGTGCCGACAGCGGACGCAGCAGGCACGGTGGACACGGTGGACGCCACCCTCGCGCGGACTGCGGCGATCTACCGCAGGCTCGCCGGGCTGGGCGGCGAGCGGCTGATCGTGGACGGCTCGAAGTACCCGGCCGAGGCGGCGGCGCTGCTGGGCCGGTCCGACCTCGACGTGCGCGTGCTGCATATGGTCCGCGACCCGCGCCCGACCGCGTACTCCTACAAGCGGGCCAAGGACTACATCGACCCGATGAGCCCGGCCCGCAGCAGCGCCTACTGGACCGCGTTTAACCTCGCGTCCGAGCTGATCGGCCGCGCGCACCCTGGCCGCTATCTGCGGGTCAGGCACGAGGACCTGTGCCGCGACCCGCGCCGGGTGGTCGGCACGATCATGCGGTTCGCGGGCCTCGACGGCGACGCGCCGGTCGACGGGACCGGCCGGGTGTCGCTCGGCAGCAACCACACGGTGACCGGCAACCCAGACCGCCTGTCCACAGGCGAGGCCGTGATCCGCGCGGACGAGCGCTGGCGCGCCGGGCTGACCGCGCGCGAGATCGTCGCGGCCACCGGGCCGGCCCTGCCGCTGCTGGCCCGCTACGGTTACCCGCTCCTGCCGATCGAGGAGGCCGCGTCGTGGATCTCGGGCTGAAGGGCCGCGTCGCGCTCGTGGCCGCCTCCAGCAGCGGCCTCGGGCTCGCCGTGGCCGGCGCGCTCGCGGCCGAAGGCGCGAACCTGTCCATCTGCGGGCGCGATCCGGACAAGCTGGCCCAGGCCCACGTCGAGGTCAACGCGATGGGACAGGGAGACGTGCTCAGCGTCCCCGTGGACCTGCGTGACGAGCGCGCCGCGGCGTGCTGGGTGCAGCGGACCGCCGCCACCTTCGGCGGGATCGACATCCTCGTCACCAACACGGGCGGTGTGCCGTTCGGCCCGGTGGACGCCTTCGAGGTCGCCGACTACCGCGCGGCCGTGGACGCCAACCTGCTGCCGCACGTCAGCCTCACGCTCGCCGCGCTGCCCATGCTCAGGAAAGGCGGCTGGGGCCGGATCCTGATGATCGCCTCGGAGTCCGTACGTCAGCCGCACCCGGAGAGCGGGCTGTCGTCGGTCGCCCGCCTCGGCCTGCTCGGCTACATGAAGGGGCTGGTCCACGTCCTCGGAACCAGCGGCGTCACGGTCAACGTCCTGGCACCGGGGTTCCACCGCACACCCATTCTCGACGTGCAGTTCGGGGCCGACGTCGAGACGGAGCTGGCCCGCGTGGCCCAGCGGATCCCGCTCGGGCGGGTCGGGAACGTGGCGGATTTCGGCGCGCTGGCCGCCTTCCTCGCCAGCGAGCAGGCCTCGTACGTCACCGGAACGGTGCTGCTTGTCGACGGAGGCAACACCCGTGGCATCAGCTGAAGAGGAGCCGAAGATGTCCGTGCTCGGACACGTCGCCAGCACCCGCAAGGCGGCCCTGTACGTGATCAAGATCGGAAGCGCCAGCCTGGACCACGAGGAGGTCTTCGACGAGGTCGCCGGCCTGCGTGCCCGCGGTGCCAGGCTGCTGCTCGTGGCGGGCGGCGCGGCCGGGATCGCCCGGCACTACGCCGACATCGGCCGGCTCGTCCGGACGATGCGCCTGGGCGGCGGCGAGGTGCGCTACTGCCCGCCCGCGGAGATTCCGCACATCGTCGCCGCCTACGAGCAGGTGACCCTCCCCCGCGTGCGGCACGCGCTCTCCGAGCGCGGCCTGCGCGTGTTCACCGCGGTCGCGCAGACCGGCGCTCTGGTGTCCGCCCTGGCCAATCCGCCGGTACGGGCCGAGATCGACGGCCGGATGTGCGTGGTGCGCGACCATCGCGCCGGCACGGTGTGCGCGGTGGACGTCGACTGCGTCAACCAGCTGCTCGAGGTGTTCGACGTCGTGTGCCTGGCTCCGCCGGTCTCCGACGCCACGGGCGGCACGGCGCTCAACGTGGACGCCGACGTGCTCGCCGCGGAGCTGGCCAACGCGCTGGACGCTGACCACCTGCGCCTGGTCACCGGCACGGCGGGCCTGCTCGCCGATCCGGCGGACCCGGCCAGCGGGATCCAGCACGCCATCCGCGGCGAAGGCCAGGCGTACGCGCGGGGTCGCATGCGCCAGAAGGTGCGGGCCGCAGAGATCGCGCTGACCGGCACCGCGGACGTCGCGATCACCGGGCCGCACATCCTGTCACCCGCGTCCGGCACCCGTTTCTGGCGCGCGCCCGCGCCCGCCGGCGACCTGTCGCTGCTCGCCAGGACCGTGGAGATCTCCTCCGTCTCGTACGACGAGCGGGAGCTCGCGGAGTTCCTGGTGGACTGGTGCACGGAGCACGGCATCCACGCCGAGATCGACGAGGTCGGCAACCTGGTCGCCACCCGCGGCTCCGGACCGGAGCGGGTGCTGATGCTCGGCCATCTCGACACGGTCGCCCACCGCTGGCCGGTGCACTGGAACGGCGAGACCCTGTCGGGCCGCGGCTGCGTCGACGCCAAGGGCAGCCTGGTGGCGTTCCTGGAGACCCTGGCCGAGATGGACGTGCCCAGCCACGCGCAGGTCCGTGTCATCGGCGCGGTCGAGGAGGAGAACACCGCGCGCGGCGCGTGCTTCGTCCGGGACCACTATCCGGCCGACGCCGTCATCATCGGCGAGCCGAGCGGCGCGGAGGCGCTGACCATCGGCTACTACGGCCTGCTCAAGGTACGCCTGAGCGTCGCCGAGCCGGTCGGCCACACAGCGGGCCAAGGCGTCGTCACCGCCGCCGACCGCATGGTGCACGTCCTGAGCCGGCTGCGCGACGCGATCGCGGACACCTCGCCGAAGGCCATGATGGCCGTGCTCGGCATCCACGCGGTCAACGCCGGACATCTGCAGCAAGGGGAGGCCGTCTTCGATGTACGCGTGCCGCAGGAGACGCCGGTCGAGAACCTGGTCGCGCTGGTGCGGCAGGTCGGCGAGGCGGTCGGCGTGGAGGTGCTCAGGGCCACCCCGGGCGTGCTCACGCCCAGGACGAACGCGCTGGTGAAGGCGTTCTCGCGAGCCTTCCGCGAAGCGGGGACGACGCCACGGTTCCTGGCGAAGAAGGGCAGCAGCGACATGAACACCCTCGCCGCGACCTGGCAGGACGTTCCCATGGTCGCCTACGGCCCCGGCGACGCCGCGCTCGATCACACCCCCGGGGAGCGGCTGGACGCGACCGAGTTCAGGAAGGCCAGGGCGGTGCTGGCGACGGCGGTCACGAGCTGGGTCAACGAACGAGAGAGGACGACACCGTGACGATCACCACCGAAGGTCTCCACCTGCTGTCCCATCTGGACACCCTGGAGGCGGAGGCCGTCCACATCATCAGGGAGACCGCGGGCGAGTTCGAGCGGCCCGTCCTGTTGTTCTCCGGCGGCAAGGACTCGGCTGTCATGCTGCACGCGGCGCTGAAGGCGTTCGCGCCCGCGCCGCCGCCCTTCCCGCTGCTGCACGTGGACACCGGGCACAACTTCCCGGAGGTCATCCACTACCGGGACCGGATCGTCGCCGCGCGCGGGCTGCGCCTGCACGTGGCCTGCGTCCAGGACTACGTCGACCGCGGTGAGCTCGCCGACACGCCGGGCGGCTCGCGCAACCAGCTGCAGACCGTGCCGCTGCTGGACGCCATCTCCGCCGGCCGCTTCGACGCGGTCTTCGGCGGCGGCCGCCGGGACGAGGAGAAGGCGCGGGCCAAGGAGCGGGTGTTCTCGCCGCGTGACGAGTTCGGCATGTGGGATCCGCGGCGGCAACGGCCCGAGCTGTGGAACCTGTACAACGGCCGGCACGTCCCCGGCGAGCACGTCCGGGTGTTCCCGCTGTCCAACTGGACCGAGCTGGACGTCTGGCAGTACATCGACAGGGAGGAGATCGTGCTGCCGCCGATCTACTACGCGCACCGCCGCGAGGTGTTCCAGCGCCGCGGCATGTGGCTGGCCCCCGGCCCGTGGGGCGGCCCCAGACCTGGTGAGACGGTGCAGGAGCGGCTGGTGCGCTACCGCACGGTCGGCGACATGTCGTGCACCGGCGCCGTCGACTCGGAGGCCACCACCGTGGCGGAGGTCATCGCCGAGATCACGCAGTCCCGGCTGACCGAGCGGGGCGCCACGCGCGCCGACGACCGGGCGTCCGAGGCGGCCATGGAGGACCGCAAGCGGGAAGGATATTTCTGATGGAGACGACGCTGCTCCGCTTCGCGACCGCGGGCTCCGTGGACGACGGGAAGTCCACGCTGGTCGGCCGGCTGTTGTACGACACCAAGACGGTCCTCGCCGACCAGTTGGAGGCCATCGAGGCGGCCTCGCGGCGTCAGGGCCACGAGGGCGCCGCCCTCGCCCTGCTCACCGACGGGCTGCGCGCCGAACGCGAGCAGGGCATCACCATCGACGTGGCCTACCGCTACTTCGCCACACCGCGCCGGCGGTTCATCCTGGCCGACACGCCCGGCCACGTCCAGTACACCCGCAACATGGTCACCGGCGCGTCCGGCGCGGAGCTGGTGCTGCTGCTCGTGGACGTCCGCAAGGGCATCAGCGCGCAGACCAGGCGGCACGCCGCCGTCGCCGCCCTGCTCCGGGTCCCGCACGTCGTGCTCGCGGTGAACAAGATGGACCTCGCCGGGTTCTCCGAGGACGCCTTCGCGGGCATCGCGGAAGAGTTCACCGCGCTCGCCACCAGGCTCGGCATCCACGAGGTCACGGCGATCCCCGTCTCCGCACTCACCGGCGACAACGTGGCCACGCCCTCGCCCAACATGGACTGGTACGGCGGCCCCACCGTTCTGGAGCTGCTGGAGACGGTGCCCGCCGGCGCCGATCCCGCGCGCGCCGCGCTGCGGCTGCCCGTCCAGTACGTCATCCGCGCCGGCGGCCGTCGCGCCTACGCCGGGCAGATCGCGGGCGGCGTGCTGCGCGCGGGCGAGCGGGTCACCGTACTGCCGAGCGGGCGCAGCGCCACCGTGTCGGGCATCGACGTGCTCGGCACGTCGGCGCCCGTGGCGTGGGCGCCACAGTCGGTCGCCGTCGCCCTCGACGCCGATCTCGACGTGTCGAGGGGCGACCTCATCGTCGCCGCCAACGCGGCTCCCGAGCTGACGTGCGAGCTCGACGTCACCGTGTGTCACCTGCACGATCGGGCGCTGGCGCTCGGAGAGCGGGTGCTGGTCAAGCACGGCACCCGCACGGTCCAGGCCGTCGTCGAGGACATCTCGCCCTGCGCCTGGCTGGACGACCTGACCTGCGACCCGGCGGCGGACGTGCTGGCGGTGAACGAGATCGGGGAGGTGCTGCTGCGTACGGCGGCGCCGCTGGCGGTCGACCCGTACGCCGAGTCGCGCACGACCGGCGCCTGCCTGCTGATCGATCCGGACGACGGTTCCACCCGCGCCGCGGGGGTCGTCCGCGGCTGACGTGTCCGCGAGCCGGGACCCGCGCGACGGGGTCCCGGCTTCCGCCTGCGCGCCGTCCATCGGTTGCCGGCCTGGCGGGTCAGGCGATGGGCAGGTGGGCCAGGTAGCCCTGGACGTTGCGGCGGGTCTCCGCCACCGAGTCGCCGCCGAACTTCTCGGCAACGGCGTCGGCCAGCACCAGGGCCACCATGGCCTCGGCCACGATTGCGGCGGCGGGGACGGCGCACACGTCCGAACGCTGGTGGTGCGCCTGGGCGGGGCCGCCGGTGGTGACGTCCACGGTGGCCAGCGCCCTGGGCACGGTCGCGATCGGCTTCATCGCCGCGCGTACCCGCAGCGGCTCACCGGTGCTCAGCCCGCCCTCGGTGCCGCCGGAACGCCCCGACGTACGGCGGACGCCTTCAGGGGTCGGCACGATCTCGTCGTGCGCCCGCGAGCCCGGCACCCTGGCCAGGCCGAACCCGTCTCCCAGCGCCACGCCCTTGATCGCCTGGATGCCCATGAGAGCGGCGGCCAGCCGGGCGTCGAGCCGCCGGTCCCAGTGCACGTGGGAGCCGAGCCCGACGGGGACGCCGTAGGCCAGGACCTCGACCACGCCGCCGAGCGTGTCGCCGGACCTGCGTGCCCTGTCGATCGCGGCCACCATCGCCTCGCTCGCTCGTGCGTCCAGGCAGCGCACCGGATCGGCGTCCAGCGCCCCCGCGTCGCAGGGGGCGGGCAGGAGGCCGTGGGGAGCCCTGACGGTGGACAGCTCCACGACGTGGGAGACGATCTCGATGCCCGCCGTCTCCATGAGATAGGAACGAGCCACGGTCCCCAGCGCGACGCGGGCCGCGGTCTCACGCGCGCTCGCCCTTTCCAGCACGGGCCTGGCCTCGGTGAATCCATATTTCTGCATGCCCGCGAGATCGGCATGGCCCGGGCGGGGGCGGGTCAGCGGGGCGTTGCGGGCCACCCCGGCCAGCACGTGCGCGGCCACCGGGTCGGCCGCCATGACGTGCTCCCATTTCGCCCACTCCGTGTTGCCCACCATGATGGCCACCGGCGAGCCCAGGGTCAGCCCGTGCCGCACCCCGCCGATGAAGGTCACCTCGTCCATCTCGAACTTCATCCGGGCGCCCCGGCCGTGGCCCAGCCTTCTGCGGGCGAGCGCCCTCGCCACCATGCCGGTGGTGATGGGCACCCCGGCAGGAAGTCCTTCCAACGTCGCCACGAGGGCCGGGCCGTGCGATTCTCCGGCGGTCAGCCAGCGCAGTCTGCTCAACGGGTCTCTCCTTCACCGATAGTGGCGTGCCCGCACAACCCGGGCACGTGCTCGTACGGGTCCCCGCGACGGTGCCCGGCCGCGAGGAGGGGCCTCACTCGGCGAACGGGTAGCCGCGCAGGGCGTTCTGGAGGGCCTTTTTAGCGATCTTGACGAAGCTGGGCGTCGCCGCCCCGGTGGAGATGGCCAGGGTCACCGGGATGGGGCCGGGCGGGTCCGGCAGCGAGAACCTGACCGTGCGCGGCAGGCCCCACAGCTCGTCGCCGTTCGCGATGAGGCAGGCCACGCCCAGTCCGGCCTTCGCCGCCGCGCGTAACCCGACCAGCTCCGACCCCTCGTACGCGACCCGCCACGGAACGTCGGAGGCGTCGAACGCCTCCAGGATGCGGCTGCGCAGCGTGCACGGCTCGGTGAAGAGCGTCAGCGGCAGCGCCGCCCCCTCGCCGTGCGCCGGCTGGCCGAACCAGTCCATGCGCATGTGGCCGAGCTCGTACCCGGTGGCGGAGGCGCGCGGCGAACGCGGCTGCAGCAGCAGCGCCAGATCCAGCTGGCCGGTGATCACCTGGCCCTCCAGCGACTCGCTCAGTCCGGTCCGCACGCTGACTTGCGCGTGCGGCATGCCCCTGGTGAGCAGCCGCAGGATGTCGGGCAGCGCCTCCGCGAGCTGGTCGCCGATGCCGATCGACACCCGTACGTTCCCCGCGGGCGGCACGAACCGGTCGACGGCCTCGTCGTTGAGGGAGACGATCCTGCGGGCGTACCCGAGGAGTTCCTCGCCCTGGTGACTGAGCCGCAGCTCCCGCCCGGTGGAGATGAAGATGGGCCCTTTGACGAGGTTGCCGAGCTGACGGATTTGCTGGCTGATGGCGGGCTGGGTCACGTGTAACGCCTCCGCCGCCCGCCGGAAACCGCCGAGGTCGACGACGGTCACCAGAGCCCTCAGGCGGTTTATCTGCAGATCGTGATACATTTTCCCTTCCGTTCCAGCGAATTACCGTTGCGGATGTGAAAGCGGAAACCGCCGGGGAGCGGCGTGGCCGGCCCCCGGAGTTTCCCGGTTTCTCGTCCACATCACCTCCCGTGGCGAATCCGCCGTCCCTCCCGGCGCGAACCCCGTTCAACGGGCTGCCGCCGGCGGCGGCATCGGGGTCCTCGCCGGTCAGTACGGCAGGGGAACGCCGCTCGGGGTGCGTGTGTCGAGGTCGAGAGAGTTTCGGATGCAGGTCTTCTTCGACCGGCGGATCGTGCGATTTCTCTGGGATCTGCTGATCTGGAGCTGTCGCATGACGTCTCCCCCAATCTTTCGATATGGATGCGGCGAGCCTAGGTCGAGAAAATCTGAGGAGCCTACACATATGGCCACGGGCGGAGTGTGAATCTTTCACACTCCGGAAGTGACGCGAAAACTATGCCCGCCGGGGCCGCCGCTCCAGACTTTGGTGCGTCGGAACACCACACCTGACCCCGAGGGGGCTGCGATGACCACCACACTCGATTACACCGACTGGCGCGTCACCGAGTTCGTCATGGGTTCCTGGACGGAGCCGCGTGCCATCACCCACGTCGAGGACCTCGTCCGCATCGACGACCTCGACCGCCCCGCCCCCGGCTTCTACGCGCTTCCCAGCTACACCGGGTGAATGTCATGGACCGGGCGAATCCTCCGCTGATCGGCTTCAAACGCCACCTGCGAGCGACCACCGTTCCCGGGGAGGCCGTCTACCTCACCTCGGCACGGAAGACGATCGCACTGTCCGGGCCGCGGATCCAGGCGCTCGCCCCGCTGCTCGACGGCAGCCGCAGCCTGGCCGAGGTGCAGGAGCACGGAGGACTCTCGCCGATCGAGCTGGGACAGCTCATCGGCAAGCTGGCGCGGGCCAACCTGGTCGGGCCCCGCCGGCCCGCCGCCACCACGGGCGACGCCGCGGCCGAGGCGTACTGGGACCTGGCCCACATGGACGCCGACCAGGCCGTCTCGAACCTGGCGCGGGCGACCGTCCGGCTGCTCGCGCTGGGCGGCGTCGACGCCGCCCAGGCGGCCGAGACCCTGCGGTCCATGGACGTCACCGTCGGCGAGGCGCCCGCGACCTTTTCCCTGGTGCTCTGCGACGACTATCTCGACCCCGAACTCGAGCGGGTCAACGCGGACATGCTGGCGGACGGACGTCCCTGGCTGCTGGCCAAGCCGACGGGCGCCGACCTGTGGATCGGCCCGGTCTTCCAGCCAGGGACGGGCTCCTGCTGGTCCTGCCTGGCGACCAGGCTGCGCGGGCACCGGCGTGGTGAGCGGTGGCTGCGCGAGGCGCTGAGCGACCTGGTCGCCCCGCCGGAGGCCTCGCTTCCGCTCACCCGCGCGCTGGGCCTGCACCTCGCGGCGCTGGAGACGGCCAAGTGGCTGGCCGGTTCGCGCGACGAACGACAGAGCGCCGTGTGGACGCTCGACACCCTGTCGCTGGAGAGCGGGCGCCACCGCGTGGACCGGCGCCCGCAGTGCGCGGCCTGCGGTGACGCCGGCCTCGTCGCGGCCCGCGTCGCCAGGCCCGTGGCCGTCGTCTCCAGGGACAAGACGGCCGCCGGCGGCAACGGTCACCGCGCGCTGGCCCCCGAGCAGGTGTGGGAGCGGTATCGGCACCTGGCCGACACCGTCACCGGCATCACCGAGGAGATCCAGCGCGACCCCCGCAGCCCGTCCTTCGTGCACTGCTACCTGTCAGGACCGAATCTGGCCCTCGCCGACGACAGCCTCCCGGCGATCAGGATGGGCCTGCGCCAGCAGAGCGGCGGCAAGGGAAGCACCGACCTCGAGGCCAGGGTCGGCGCGCTGTGCGAGGCGGTGGAGCGGTATAGCGGCGCGCGTCTCGGTGACGAGCCCACAGTGCGGGGCAGCTACCACGACCTGGGCGCGGACCGGGCCGTGCATCCCGACGCGTGCCAGCTCTTCCACCGCCGGCAGTTCCACGACCGCGACGCCTGGAACGCGGCGAACATGGCCTTCCAGCGTGTCCCGGAACCCTTCGACGGCACGGAGGTCATCGACTGGACCCCGGTCTGGTCGCTCACCGCGAACTGCCACCGCCTGCTCCCCACCGACCTGCTCTACTTCACCAGGAACGGCCACGGATCGCTGCGCGCCGACTCCAACGGCAACGCCGCGGGCGCCAGCGTCGAGGACGCGATCGTCCAGGGTTTCCTCGAATTGGTCGAGCGCGACGGGGTAGCACTGTGGTGGTACAACCGCACCAGCCACCCCGCCGTGGACCTCGACTCGTTCGACGACCCGTGGATCGCCGACCTCCAGCGGCGCTACCGCGGTCTCAACCGCGAGCTCTGGGTTCTCGACATCACCTCAGACCTGGGTGTGCCGGTCATGGCGGCGGTCTCCCGGCGCGTCGACAAGCCTGCCGAGGACATCATGCTCGGCTTCGGCGCCCACTTCGACCCGCGGGTGGCAGCGCGCCGCGCGCTGACGGAGCTGGGGCAGCTGCTGCCGTCCGTCGTGGGCGCCCGCGCCGACGGCACCGGTTACGGGCCGGCCGACCACCACATCCGGCACTGGTGGTGGACGGCGACGACGACGAACCAGCCCTACCTGCGCCCCGACGGGCGCAGGCCCCCTAAGGACCTGACCGACTATGCGTACACACCGCGCGACGATCTGCGCGACGACATCGAGCACCTGCTCGGGCTGGCCCGCAGGCAGGGCCTGGAGGTTCTCGTCCTCGACCAGACGCGCCCCGACATCGGCATGCCGGTGGTCAAGGTCATCGTCCCTGGCCTGCGCCACTTCTGGGCGCGGTTCGCCCCCGGCCGGCTGTACGACGTGCCGGTCCGCCTCGGCCGGCTCGCCGCGCCCACGGCGTACGAGGACCTCAATCCCATCCCCTTGTTCCTGTGAACCATCCGAGTATGGAGTAGCGATATGTCCAGAGGGCCCTTCCCCCTGTGGTCCTTCCGCGAGGACGTGTACGTCGAGCCGGTGCCTCAACGCAGTGTCGTGGTGGTGCACAGCCGCTGGGAGGACACGACCCTGCCGAGTCCCCGACCCGCCGTGCTGGAGGCCATGCGGCGGATGAGCCTGGGGCCGATCTCTCTCGGCAACGTGATCCGCGAGGACGCGGACAGGCGGGAGCTGGCCGCGCTCCTCGACCGGCTACAGCATCTCGTGGTGCGTTCGTTCGGCCTCGACCCGGAGCAACCGCTGATCTCCGTGATCCCGCTCACCCAGCAGGCGCGCTTCCGGCTTCCGGAGACGCCGTTGGTGCACCCGGTCCGGCTGTCCAAGTTCGCGCTGATCAGAACCGACGGCAACCACTGCTCCATCGAGTCCCCGTTGTCGCTGCACCGGGTCATCCTGCACCGGCCGGACGCCATGGCCCAGCTCGGCGAGCTGATGCGGCCGGCCGTCCCGGCCGAGCAGGAGCCCGACTCGGTGATCACCTACCTGATGGCCGCGGGCATGGCGGTGCAGGCCGAGGAAGGGGATCCGTTCCAGCCGGTGCGCTTCGCGGAGGACTGCGACCCCGCTCTGGTCGCCTGGTCGCCGTTCGACCTCATGTTCCACACCCGCTCCACGCTGGGCCGGCACGATCACGACTTCGGGGCGACCTATCCCGTGGGTGAGCAGCGGGCCGTCGAGCCCGTGGTGAAGCCGAGCTCCGCCGAGGCCGCCATCCCGCTGGCGCGCCCCTCCTGGGACCGGCTGGCCGCGGCGGACCCGCGGCTGACCACCGCGGTCGAGGCCGCCGAACCCGGCTATCGCCACGCCGAGCGGCCGCTGACGGCGGAGGAGCTCGGCGAGCTGCTGTATCGGACGGCCCGGGTGCGGGCGCTGATCGGCTCGTCGCTGGAGAGCTCGGCCACCGCGACCAGCGACCGCCCCTACGCGAGCAGTGGAGGCCGCTACGAGCTGGAGTTGTACGCGATCATCGACAGATGCGCCGGAATCCCGCGCGGCGTCTTCCACTACGACCCCTTCGGCCACCGGCTCGAACCGATCCCCGCCGACCCGGCGGGCGCGGACGAGCTGCTGCAGACCAGCAGGGTGGCGGCCAACCTGGCGGGCACGCCGTCCGCGCTCCTCTTCATCACCGCGCGTTTCCGCAGGGTGTCGTGGAAGTACGACGGGATCAGCTATGCGCTGGTGCTCAAGAACGTCGGCGCGCTGAGCCAGACGCTCTCCCTGGTCAGCACCGCCATGAGGCTGTCCGTCTGCCGGATGGACAACGGCGACACCGACACCGCGCCCCGCGTGTTCGGCCTCGACTGGCGCGTGGAGTCGAGCGTCGGCGGCTTCGTCATCGGCCACCACGCCGGGCCCGACGTCGAGGGCCCGGCGGAGCGGTACGCGGTCAACGACGACGACTGGGCCGCCAGGGCGCGGGCCATGCTGACCTGATCGTGGATCTGTTGTACATTGCGTGCGGACCCCGGCTGCCGACGAGGGGGCCCCGTCGGGCTTCGGAGGAGAAGTCGATGCCTGGAGAGGCCGGTTTCGCGCAGCGCTGGCTGGCACGGCTGGTTCCCAGGTCACAGGGGGAGCTCAGGACAGGCGGGCTCGGCGCGCTGCGCATGGCTCGGGCGGTGACGATCGCGGTGCTGCTCGGCTATGTCGCCAACGTCTCGTTCTTCGTCTGGGTCGACGGTCTGCGCGGGCTGGGCCTGACGGGTTTCGGCATGTGCCTGGCCGTGTTGTTCCTGCTGCAGCTCGCGCATTCGACGGGTGACAGCCTGGCGTGGCCTGCCCGGACGCGGGTTCTGACGCTGTCGGCCCAGGCGGTGGTGACGTTCGCCCCTTTTCTCTGGGTCGGCCCGCAGGCCGGGACCATCGCCGGCTTCCTTGCCGGGTCCATGCTGCTGACCGTGACGGGCCCGTTCCGGTGGGCGCTCTACGCGCTGGTCGGTGGCGGTGTTCTGCTCGCCCTGTCGCCCGGCCAGGTCGACGCGGTGGGCCTGTTCTACGGTGCGTACTTCACGCTGCTGACCGGGCTCATGGTGTACGCCGTCAGCTCCCTGGCGACGCTGGTGGACATGCTGCACGCGGCGCGCGGCGAGCTGGCCAGGATGGCCGTGGTCAAGGAGCGCCTGCGGGTCGCCCGCGACCTGCACGACCTGCTCGGACACGACCTGTCGGCGGTGACGGTGAAGAGCGAGCTGGCCTACCGGCTGCTGCCCGCCGCCGCCGAGCGGGCCCGCGAGGAGCTCCAGGACGTCCTGGAGGTGGCCCGCCGGTCGCTGGCGGACGTCCGGGCGGTGGTGGGCGACTACCGGCCCATGTCGCTGGCCGCCGAGCTGGCCTCGGCCGAGTCCATGCTGGCGGCCGCCGAGATGCGGGTACAGGTCCGCAGCTCCGTGGAGGGCCTGTCAGAAAGGCTGGAGACCGTGCTGGCGGTCGTGTTGCGCGAAGCCGTCACCAACGTGTTGCGGCACAGCAAGGCGCAGCGCTGCGTGATCGAGGTGGCGGTGGACGACTGCCGGGTGCGGCTGCGCGTGGCCAACGACGGGGCCGAGCCGTCACCCGGTGCGGCCCCGTACGGAAACGGCTCCGGGCTGGGCAACCTCGAGGCCCGGTTGACGGCCATCGGCGGCACGCTGGAGGCGGTCCGGGTCGAGCACGGATGGTTCGAGTTGACGGCGGAGGCGCCGCTGCGGTCAGGGACGGCCGAGCGTCCGCCGGGTGAGACCGCTTCCTCCGGCGAGGTGGCCTCCCAGCCGTGGCACCTGCGGATGGCCCGGCTGGTCACCGTCGTGGTGCTGGCCGGATACGGCCTGCTGCTCTTGATCAACGTGCTCGCGTTGGAGCAACCGCCGGTGAATCTGGCCAGCTTCGTCGGGTGTGTCGCGATCCTGGTCGGCGCGCAGATCGTGATGTCGTTGCGGGACTCGCGTTCGTGGCCGGTGTGGGCCCGGTCCGGGACGCTGGCACTGCAGGCGGTGGTCACGGTGCTGCCGCTGGTGTGGATCGCCATGCCATGGGGGTCGATGGGCGGTTTCCTGGCTGGGTCGTTACTGCTCACGCTGGCCGGGTGGCGGCGGTGGGTCCTGTACGCGGCGGCCGGCGTGGGCGTGCTCCTGCTGTCCCTGGCCTATGGCGAGCCGCTGGAATGGAGCGCCTATCTGACGATCTCGACGCTGCTGACCGGGCTGGTGGTGTTCGGCGTCAGCTCCCTGGCCGGCCTGGTGAAGCAGGTCGACCAGGCCCGCGGCGAGCTGGCCAGGATGGCGGTGACGCGCGAGCGCCTGCGGGTCGCCCGCGACCTGCACGACCTGCTCGGACACGACCTGTCGGCGATGACCGTGAAGTCCGAGCTGGCCTTCCGCCTGCTGCCCCGGCTCGCCGGGCGGGCCAAGTCGGAGATCGCGGACGTGCTCGACATCGCCCGCAGGGCGGTCGCCGGCGTGCGCTCGGTGGCCAGCGGCTACCGGCACATGTCGCTGGCCGCGGAGGTCGACTCGGCCCTGTCCACGCTGACCGCGGCCGGAATCGACGCCCGCGTGGACGTCGCAGCGGACACGATTCCCGACGAGCTCGACGCGGTGCTCGCGATGGTGCTGCGCGAGGCCGTCGCCAACGTGTTGCGCCACAGCGACGGCGCCGAGTGCCGGATCACGGCTGACGGGGACGGGCGTGAGGTGTGCCTGAGGGTGGTCAACGACGGCGCCCGGCAGAGCCCGGTCCCCGTGCTGGAGAGCGGCACCGGCCTGGGCGACCTGGCAGGGCGGTTGCGGGCGATCGGCGGGCGGCTCACGGCCGAGGCGCACGACGGGACATTCCACCTGGTGGCCACCGCGCCCGCCGGTGCTCTCAGACCGCGGGTTGACAGCCAGGGCTGACTGAGGGTAAGGAGCCGGTGGCATTGCCTCTTCCCCGAGGATGAGTACGATTCGGGGCAGCAGACGGTTGGACCTGTGGCCTGATCCGATGGCGGATAGGGGCATTTCGGCGTGTGGCGCCGCACCCGGTCGCACGATGGCGGGGACCCTCGTTACCGCTGGGGCGTGAACAAGGGGAATGGGCATTGTTGTCGCTGAAGATCCTCCTCGCCGAGGACGTGCACATGGTGCGCGGCGCGCTGGCCGCACTGCTCGACCTGGAGCACGATCTGACCGTGGTGGCCCAGGTCGACACCGGTGACAAGATCGTGCCCGTGGCGCTGGAGACCCGTCCCGACGTGGCGATCATCGACGTCGACCTGCCGGTGCTCGACGGCCTGTCCGCGGCCGAGGAACTCCACGCGAAGCTGCCGACCTGCCGCACGCTGATCCTCACCGGCCTCGGCCGCCCCGGCACGCTGCGCCGCGCGTTGTCGGTGTCGGTCTCCGGCTTCCTGCTCAAGGACCAGCCCTCCGACAGGCTGGCCCAGGCCGTCCGCGAGGTGGCGGCCGGGCGGCGCATCGTGGACCCGCAGCTCGCACTGACCGCGTGGGACGTCGGCGAGATGCCGCTGTCGGGGCGGGAGGTCCAGGTGTTGCGGCTGGCCGCGGACGGCGCGGAGCCGCCGGAGATCGCGGCCGCCATGCACGTGTCGGTGGGGACCGTGCGCAACTACCTCACCAAGATCGTCACCAAGCTGAACGCCAGGAACCGCGTCGACGCCATCCGCATCGCGACCGAGGCCGGCTGGATCTGACGCGGGTCCGGCGGCGGCCACCGGGGCGTGCGGGCTCCCGGCGCGCCGCGCGGTCGATCGGCTGCGGGGCTCACTTCGGGGTGTACGTGAGGCCCAGGATGCCGTTGTCCAGCCTGATGACGTCGGCGAGCTTCAGGTACGTGGTGTCGATGCCGTCGTACAGGCGTCCGCCGCTGCCCGCGATCACAGGGAACAACCAGAACAGGTATTCGTCGACCAGCCCGTGCTTGAGCAGGGTGCGGCTGAGCGAGCCGCCGGTGCCGACCTTCAGGATGTCGCGGCCGGGCTGCTCCTTCAGCTTGGCGACCTCCTCGACGACGTCTCCCTCGATGAGGGTGGCGTTCCAGGTGGTCTCCTTCAGCGTGGTCGAGGCGACGTACTTGGGGATGGTGTTCAGCCGCACCGCGTAGTCGCCGAACTCCTCCTCCAGCCGCGGCCAGACCGGTGCGTGCGCCTCGTAGCTGAGCCGCCCGTACAGCAGGGCGTCGACGGAGAACATCAGGTCGCGGGAGCGCTGCTCGAACTCCCCTGCCCAGAACGTGCCCAGCCAGTTCTGCGGGGTGCTGATCTGGCCGTCCAGCGTCACCACACCCTGCTCGATGATCTTTCGCATGGTCGTCTCTCTTCTGGGTTCCGGTGTCTCTGCTGACGCGTCGACCGGGACAGCCCGGAATCGACACGAGGGTGGACATCAATTGAGGGAGAACGCGGCGCGGTCGGGTTCGGGGAGCCACTGGTGGCCCGGGCGAGGTGTCGCAGCAAGGCATGCCCGCCGTAGCCATGAGCGACCACGGCAACGTGCACGGCGCGTACGAGTTCTACCATGCGGCGCGCAAGGCGGGCGTCAAGCCGATCATCGGCATCGAAGCCTACGTCGCCCCCGCTTTCCGGCGTCGTCGGCAGCCGGTGTTCTACAGCGACAACCTCGCCCTGCGCAGGTCGAATGACGACACCGGCGAGGGGATGACGTCTCGGGGCGCGGGCCTGTACACGCACATGACCATGTGGGCGGCGGACGCGCAGGGGCTGCGGAACTTGTTCCGGCTCCAGTCGCGGGCCTGGCTGGAATCGTCGCGGGCGAAGGACCCGGCGCCCCAAGGGTTGCGCTGCCCGAATTGTGCTCACATGATCACACCGAGGTAATGATCATGACTTTCAGCGCTGAGCCCTCCCTCCCGGACCAGTCAGGCCGACTGGCGCTGGTCACCGGCGCCAACAGCGGCATCGGCTACGTCACGGCCCGCGAACTGGCCCGTCATGGCCCACGTCGTAGGCCGGCGTCCACAGCAGCAAGGGCCGGCTCTACCGGACGCTGGTCCGCATGATGTTGCGGGTCGCCTTCCGCCCCGCGGAGAGCGGCGCCAAGCCTTCCCTTCACGCGGCGACCGCCGCGGACCTGCCTGGAGGCAGCTTCATCGTGCCGCGAGGGCCGTTCCACGCGTACGGCTCCCCCACCCGGTGCACGCGTGCTCCCGGACTCCACGACGCCACCACCGCTCAGCGGCTGTGGCACCTGTCCGAGAAGCTCACCGGCGTCGACTACCGGTGGCCGGAGCCGGCATCCGGCTGACCGGCCACGCCGGGACGCGCGCGCGGCGTCGCTGAACACCTCCGGGGCGGCCCGCGTATCTCCTCATGACCTGCCGATCGTGAGGAGGCGTCCACCGTGGCCGTTCCCGCAGGAACCGGGCGGACCGTGACGGCCGTCGCGCTGGCGGCGGCCACGATGCTCGGCGCTCCCGGCACGGCCGCCGCCGACCCGTCTCCCGCCAGGGCCAGGCTGGTGAAACTCAACGAGCAGGCCGACCAGGTGGTCGAGCGGTACAACCAGGCCACGGAGGCCCACAAGAAGGCGAAGAAGGCGTACGACACCCTCAACGCCGAACTCGGGCGCCGGTCGGCCAGGGCCGATGGCCTGCGCCGGGACCTCGCCGCGCTGGCGGCCCGCGACTACCGGCTCGGGTCCTTCCCCGCCTGGAGCGGGCTGACCGGCCGGAGCGACCCCGAGGCGGTCCTGGGCTCCATGGCCTCCCTCGACCAGATCGCACAGGCCGAGGCGGCGAAGGTGCACGCCTTCGAGGTCGCGACCAAGGACCTGCGTGACCGGCGCGACCAGGCCAGGAGCGTCCTGCGCAAGGCCGACGCCGCACGCGACAAGGTGCGCGGCGAGAAGGCGAAGGCCGACAAGCTGGTCGACCAGCAGACCAAGCTCCTGCGCCGGCTGGGCATCTACAACAAGGGCAACCCGAGCAGCCCCGGCATCCCGTACACCGGGGCGGCCTCGGGCAACGCCCGCGAGGCGCTCGAATTCGCCTTCGCCCAGGTCGGCAAGCCCTACCAGTACGGTGGCACGGGCCCGGGCTCCTTCGACTGCTCCGGTCTCGTCCAGGCCGCCTGGCGCGTCGCGGGGGTCAAGCTGCCGCGCACCACGTGGAGCCAGTGGAGCTGGGGCGCCGCCCGCCGCGTCCCCCTGGACGACGTGGAGCCCGGTGACCTGCTCTTCAGCAAAGGGCTGGGGCACATGGGGATGTACGCGGGCGACGGGAAGATGGTGCACGCGCCGCAGACCGGAGACGTGATCAAGGTGGTCGACCTCGACGACTACTGGCGGGGCCGCCTGGCCGGCGCGGTCCGGCCCTGACGGCTCACGTGCGGACGTAGCGGTCGAGGACGGTGCGCGTGGCGGCGCGGATCGACGGGCCGGGATCGTCGGGCACGCCGGTGGTCAGCGCGGTGAACAGGATGCCGAGGACGCTCGTCTCCAGCAACATCGCGTCCTGTTCCGTGATGGCGATGCCGGCGGCCCGGCACTGGCGCACGATGAGGTCGCGCCGCTCCCGCAGGGCATCGGCCAGCATGCCCTGCAGGATGGGGTTGCGGGTGCTTTCCAGGTGCAGCTCGAACAGCGCCAGCGGCTCGCCGCGCTCGTCGGCCGCCATCAGGGTGAGCACCTCCACCAGCGCCTCTTCCAGGTGGGCGGGGTCGAGCGGGCGCACCACGTGGGCGTCGACCCGTTCGGACAGGCGCCGGCCGATCCGCTGGATGATGGCGTCCATCAGGGCGTCGCGGGTGCGGAAGTAGCGCGAGGTGGTGCCGTCGGGGACGCCGGCGGCGGCGTCGACGGCCCGGTGGGTCAGCCCGCGGGAGCCTTTCTCCGCGAGCACCGCGATGGCGGCGCCGGCGAGGTGGTCGCGGCGCTGGGGGTTAGGGCGTGGCACGGTCGGGTCGATCTCCCCGGTCGGAGTGGTCTGTGGGGCCGCACCATTTCACCAGAGCCTGCCGGATGCCGTCGCGATCTCCGGCCCATGCCACGTATCCGTCGGGGCGGATCAGCGCCGCCTCCGGCCGCAGACCACCGAGCGGGCGCACCGGCCTGACCCGGTCGGCCCACGGCCGCGCGGCGGCGGTGTCACCGGAGGCCAGCAGGACGAACCGGCCCTCCCGAAGGACCTCGTAGAGGCGTCCGCCGGTGGTCGGCCCGTCGGGCGCGCGGCGGCCGGCCAGCTGGTGGGCGTGCGCGTCGCCGGGAGGGTAGGCGATCTCCAGCCCGGACATCAGCCCCAGGATGCGGCGGCGGCCGGGCCCGGTGTGCAGCAGGGCGGCCATGACGTGCCGGTTCATCCGCAGCCGGAGCCGCGAGCCGGTCAGGACCAGCCGGGTGAGATGGTCGGTCAGCGCCAGCACGGCGGCGCCCACCGGATGCCGCTCGGCGTGGTAGGTGTCGAGCAGCCAGGACGGAGCCCATCCGCGCAGGTCTGCGGCGAGCTTCCAGCCGAGGTTGACGGCGTCCTGGATGCCGGTGTTCATGCCCTGGCCGCCTATGGGAGAGTTCACATGTGCGGCGTCGCCGGCCAGGAACACCCGTCCCGCTCTGTAGGCGCGGGCCTGGCGGCGCTCGGCGGCGAAGCGGGAGAACCAGCGCGGCTCGCTCATCCGGTAGTCGGTGCCGGCGATGTCCTCGAACGCGCGGCGGATCTGCTCGAAGGCCGGTTCCCGGCCCGGGTCGTCCCCGTCCAGCAGCCACGCGCCGACCCGGAACCAGCCGTCGCCGAACGGGATGGCCACGACCGCGCCCGCCGAGCCGACCTGGGTGATGGGCGGCAGGTCCGGCCCGGGGATGCGGACGTCGGCCAGCAGCATGGGCAGGCTGTAGGTCTCGCCCGCGAAGCCCACGTCCAGCAGTTCGCGCACGGTGCTGTGCGCGCCGTCGGCGCCGATGACGTACCGGGCCGGCACCTCGGTGCCGTCCTCCAGCGCGAGCCGTACGGACGCGGCGTCCTGGGAGAGGCCGACGACGCCGGCGTTCCTGACGATCTCCACGCCGAGCTCGGCGGCGCGCTTGCGCAGCACCTCTTCGGTGCCGCTCTGCGGCACGATCAGCAGCATCGGGTAGCGCGTGTCGAGCCGTTCGAAGTCGACCCGGGAGGCGTAGGCGGGGTACACCGTGCGGAGCGGGTTTCCCCGCGCGACCAGCTCGTCTCCCAGGCCCCGGGCGTCGAGCAGTTCCAGGGCCCGCGCGTGCAGGCCGAACGCCCGGGTGACCCCGGTCTCACCGTTCCGCTTTTCGACGATTCTGCAGCGTACGCCGGCCAGAGCCAGCTCGCAGGCGGCCATGAGCCCGGTCGGGCCCGCGCCCACGATGACGACGTCGTCCATGAGTTCCTCGTTTCGCTACGAATGTATCGCTACATTTATAGCGTACCCGATCGCCGCTGGACTGTGAGACGCGCATGTCCAGCTCTGGGCCAGATAAGGTGAATGTCGGATATCGGGGAGGGGCGATGCAGGTAAGTCGCAGACGTGCCACGCTGGCCACCGTTGCCGCCGCGGCCGGCGTGTCGGTGGCCACCGTGTCCAAGGTGCTCAACGACCGCAGCGACGTCGCACCGGCCACCCGGGCCCTGGTGCGGTCCCTGCTGCAGGAGCACGCCTACGTCCCGCCGCGGCATGGCCAGACCGAGCCCACCACCGTCGAGGTGCAGGTGGACGAGCTCGGCGCCTACTCATCCAAGATCATCAAGGGCGTGATCGAGGCGGGCAGCGCGACAGGCGTGTCGGTCGTCATCACCAGAAGGGCCACCGGGCCCCTCGGCGTGACCGCCGGACGGCGGGCGCTGATCACTCTCTTCGAGGAGCCGGCCCCGCGACAGCTCGCCGCGCTCTCGCGGGCCGGCCTGCCGGTCGTCGTCATCGACCCGCTCGGCCTCCCCGGCGCCTCGGTGACCAGCGTGGGCCCCACCAACTTCGCCGGCGGCCTGTCCGCCACCCAGCACCTGCTGGCCCTCGGCCACCGCCGCATCGCCTACCTCGGCGGCCCCGCCACCGCGGCCTCCAACCAGGCCCGCATGCACGGCTACCGCGCCGCCATGGAGGCCGCGGACGTGCCCGTCCTGCACGGATACGTGGTCACACGCGGCTACTGCTATCCCGACGGGGTGCGGGGAGGCGCCACCCTGCTCGACCTGTCCCCCGCGCCGACGGCCGTCTTCGTCGCCTCCGACGAGGCCGCCCTCGGCGCGATCCACGCCGCCAGGGCCCGCGGCCTGCGCGTCCCCGAAGATCTCAGCGTCGTCGGCTTCGACGACACGGACGTCGCCTTCATGTCCTCGCCGCGGCTGACCACCGTACGCCAGCCGCTGCGTGAGATGGGGGCCGTCGCCCTGCGCACGGCCCTGCGCCTGGCCGCCGGCGAGGAGATCGAGTCCCGTCACGTCGAGCTCGCCACCGAGCTGGTCGTACGCGAATCGAGCCTGGCCGCCTGACCGCGGGCCTCAATGATCCGGCCCGGTCACCCGGACCGCCTCCCCGACCGGTAGTACACCGTGAGACGGAACGGATCGGGAGGACGTGATGGCGGATGGGTTCGCCGAATATGTCGGGCAACGCCACGAGCGGCTGTGCCGTACGGCGTACCTGCTGACCCGCGACTGGCAGGTCGCCGAGGACCTGGCGCAGACGGCGCTGGTCAAGGCATGGACGGCGTGGCGCAGGATCGAGGCCGACCCCGACCCGTACGTGTACCGGATCCTCGTCAACACGCACGCCTCCTGGTGGCGGCGCTGGCGGGGCGAGGTGCCGACCGAGGCGCTGCCCGAGGGCCCGGCAGGGCCTGACTTCGAGACGGGCGTCGCGCGGCGCTCGGCCCTGTGGGCGGCGGTCGGCGCCCTGCCGCCCCGGCAACGCGCGGCGCTCGTCCTGCGCTACTTCGACGATCTGACCCCGCAGCAGGTGGCTGACGCGCTCGGATGCTCGGTCGGCAGCGTAAAGAAGCAGTTGAGCAGGGCGCTGGCGCGGCTTCGCGTGGATCCCGCCCTGCACGACCTGAAGCTGGAGGTGCTCTGATGCCCGGATTCACAGAGGACGACCTGCGTGCGGTGTTCGCCGAGAACAGCGTCCGCGAGGTCGGGTCACCTCCCCGGGTGAGCGAGATCAGGCGACGGGGAACCAGGGCGCGCCGGCGGGTGATGGCGGGGGCGGCCGTGGCGGCGTTGGCGGGGGCCACCGCGACGGCCGTGCCCCTGACCGGAGCCATGGTGGCGTGGTCCGGCGAGGCGGCCACGGGCGTCCCCGCGCGCTTCCAGGCGGGAGTCGAACTGCCGCGGACCCTGGAGAGCAGGTACGGGCCCGTCTCGCTGATCTTCGGTCAGACCTATCAGTCCGTGGGCGAGAAGGTACGGATCACGTTCCGGCCGACCAGCGGCCACACCGGGGTCGCGCTCCGCTGCGCGGACCCGGAGGCGTGGGTGCTGGTCCGGGACACGCGGGGCACGTGGGACGATCTCGCCCCCTGCGTACGGCTGGGCCAGGGCCTCCAGGTCCAGTACGACGAGCGGTCCGTGACACCGGACTGGCTGCGGGCACCGCAGAGTCTGGAGGTCTGGGTCTTCCCCGCCGACGCGCCGATCGGATCGCCCACGCAGGCCGACAGGTGCGCCCTCGCCGACCGGCGGGCAGGGACGTGTGACGGACAGTGGGATCGCGAGGCGATCACCGCGATGCCGGAGCGTCTGGCGGCCGAGACCGGCCCCCGGCGGGGGCTCTGGTCGATCGGGGTCTACGACCAGGAGCCGCGCTCCGGCTCGTAAGGGTCGGCGGCATGGTCAGCCGGAGCGACGTCCCCCCGCATCCGCCGCGCCGCGCGGGCCGCGGCGCGGCGGATGCCCGCGTACCCGGTGCAGCGGCAGAGGTTGGAGGCGAGGACCTCGTCCAGCCGCCGCTCGTCGTGGTCCAGGTCCGGTTCCTCGGCGAGCGCACCGGCGAGCAGCATGAGGAAGCCGGGCGTGCAGAACCCGCACTGCAGGGCGTGCTCGGCGGCGAACGCCTCCTGCAGCGGATGCGGCTCGCCGTCACCCGCGAGCCCCTCGACCGTACGGATGTCGGCGCCGTCCGCCTGGACGGCCAGGACGAGGCAGGAGCGGATGGCGGTGCCGTCGACCAGCACGGTGCACGAGCCGCAGACCCCGTGCTCGCATCCCAGCGTCGTGCCGGTCAGCCTGAGCCCGTCGCGTAGCGCGTCGGCGAGGCTGGTGCGCGGCTCGACGTCGAGCCGGTGGGCGCTGCCGTTGACGGTGAGCTCGACGTTCATGATGTTCCCGTGTTCTCGACGGCTCGGGCGAGGCAGCGCCGCACCAGGGTGGCCAGCGCGTGCCTGCGGTAGGCGGCCGGCGCGTGCGGCTCGTCGGCCGGGTCGGCCTCGGTGGCGGCTCGTGCCGCGGCCTGCGCGAGCAGGTCCGGCTCCGGCCGCTCCCCCGTCATGAGGCGCTCGGCCTCGACGGCGCGCAAGGGGATGTCGGCGGCGTTGGCGAGCCCGATGCGGACCCAGGCCACGCGGCCCTCGGACACGCGCAGCATGACCAGGGCGGCGGCGAGCGCGAAGCTGCCGTGGGTGCGGCGGTGCTCCGCGAACGCCGCGACGGTCCCCGCCGGCGGGCGCGGCAGCCGTACGCCGGTGACGAGTTCCTCCGGCAGGCAGGCGGTGGTGAAGGGGCCGCGGAACCACGAGCCGGCGGGCACCGTACGCCGGCCGGACGGGCCGTGCAGCTCGATCCCGGCGTCGATCGCCATGGCCAGCGCGCACCACTCCGACGCCGGATGCGCCCAGGCCAGGCTGCCGGCGAAGGTGCCGCGCGCGCGGATGGGCGGGTGGGCGACGTACGGCGCGACCTGGCGGAACAGCTCGGCGAGCGGGTCGCTGAACCGGGCGCGCTCCAGTTGGGCGTGCCGGACCAGCGCCCCGATGTGCACGGAGCCGTCCTCGACCGCGATGTGCGACAGCCCGGGGATGCGGTTGACGTCGACCACGAGGGCCGGGCGCTGGGTCCGGTAACGCAGCTCGACGAGCAGGCTCTGCCCGCCGGCGAGCACGCGGCTCTCCGGCCCTCGCTCGCCCAGCACGGCCACCGCCTCCGGCACGGAAGCGGGCGCTACGTAGTCGAATTGTGGCGGTTTCATGTCCCTCATCCCGGGCATCCGATATCCACGTTGGTACCGAACGCGGGGGTGCGCAAACATTGCGGTACATCGGGATGCCGCTCGCGCGGCGCGAGGACCCCGACCTGCTCACCGGGCGGGCCCGCCGGGTCGCCGACCTCGATCTCTCCGGCACCCTGGAGCTCGCCTTCACCCGCAGCCCGGTGCCGCACGCGCTGATCGGCGGCGTCGACGTCGCCGCCGCGCTCAAGGAGGAAGGGGTGGCCGGCGCGTGGTCCGCCGCCGAGCTGCCCTACCTCGCCGCCCGTGCCGTGCCCGGTGCGGGGGACGCGCCGCCGTGGCCGCTGCTCGCCACCGGCCGCGTCCGCTACCCGGGCGAGGCGCTGGCCGTGACCGCCGCAGACACCCGTGCCCGCGCCGAGGACGCCGCGGAGACCGTCCGGCTGGACCTCGAACCGCAGCCCGCCGTCTGCGACCCGATGGCCGCCCAGGAAGCACCCCCGCTGTCCGGCGATCGTGGCAACGTGGTCGCCGAACGCACCTTCGGCGAGCCGGCCGGCGAGGTGTTCGCCACCGCCCCCGTAGTCGTCGAGGCCGCCTACCGCGAGCAGCTCCTGCTGCCCGCCTCCCTGGAGCCGAGGGCCGTCCTGGCCGACCCCGGCGACGGCGGCGGCCTGACCGTGTGGGCCTCCCACCAGGCACAACACCGCCTGCGCGACTCCCTCGCCGAGGCGCTCGGCCTGGACAGGGAGCGCATCCGGGTCATCGTCCCGGCCACCGGCGGCGCCTTCGGCGCCAAGAGCCAGACCTACCCCGAGTACGTGGTCGCCGCCCTGCTCGCGATCCACCTCGGCAGACCCGTGCGCTGGTGCGAGGACCGCGCCGAGGCCATGCTGGCCGGCCCGCGCGGCCGCGGCCAGAACCAGCGCGTACGGCTGGCGGCCGACGACGACGGCACCTTCCTCGCGTACGAGCTGCTGGTCGACGCCGACGTCGGCGGCTACCCGCACACCGGAGCCTTCGTCCCCATGATGACCGGGGCGATGAGCACCGGTGCCTACCGCACGCCGCGGGTGCACACCCGGGTCCGGTGCGTGCTCACCACCTCTGCCCCGACCGCGTCGTACCGGGGCGCCGGCCGCCCGGAGGCCGCGTACGCGCTCGAACGCACCGTGGACCGGCTCGCCCGGCGGCTCGGCATGGACCCCGCCGAGCTGCGCCGCCGCAACTTCGTCCGCCCCGGGCAGTTCCCCTATCTCACGCCGACAGGACGCACGTACGACTCGGGCGACTACGCCGCCACGCTGGACCAGGCGCTGGCCGCCGCCGGCTACGACGACATCCGCGCCGAGCAGGCCAGACGCCGCCAGGAGGGCGGGCTGCCGATCGGCGTGGGCATCGCCACGTACGTCGAGCGCTCGGGAGGGCCTCCGGACAGCGACGAGTTCGGCAGCGTGGAGGCATGCGCGGACGGCACGTTCATCGCCCGCGTCGGCTCCACATCCACCGGGCAGGGCCACCTCACCGCGTTCGCGCAGGTTGTGGCGTCGGTGCTGGACGTGGACGTCGGCCTGGTCCGCGTCGTCGAAGGCGACACCGGCGAGATCCCCTACGGGTTCGCCACCTTCGGCAGCCGTTCCATGCAGGTGGGCGGGGCGGCACTGTGGCGGGCCGCCGAGTCGCTGGTCGCCGCCGCGCGCCGCCGGTGCGCCGGCCTGCTCGGCCTGCAGGAGGACGACGTCTCCTACGCGGAGGGCCGGCTGCTGGCCGGCGCCTCGGAGCCGCCATGCCCGCGCGCAGAGGACGCCCCGGGCGCCGGTCTCGACACGGGCCCGATCACCGGGCTGACCCTCGGCGAGCTGGTCGCCCGCACCGGCCCGCTGTGCGCCGAGGAGGTCTTGGCCCCGCCGCAGGCCTTCCCGTACGGCGCGCACGTGGCGGTCGTGGAGATCGACCCGGATCTCGGTACGGTCCACGTGCTGCGGCTGGTCGCCGCGGACGACTACGGGGTGGTCGTCAACCCCATGATCGTCGACGGCCAGGGCCAGGGCTCGATCGCCCAGGGCCTCGGGCAGGTCCTCTACGAGCAGGCGGTCATCGGCGCCGACGGCATGCCGTACGCGCGCACCCTGCTGGACTACCTCCTGCCCACCGCCGCCGACATGCCGCCGGTCACCCTGGTGGAGACCGTCACGCCCAACCCCAGCACGCCGCTGGGCGCCAAGGGCGCGGGCGAGGCCGGCTGCATCGGCATCCCGCCCGCCGTGGTCAACGCCGTGTGCGACGCCCTCGACGTCGACCACATCGACATGCCGCTGACACCCGCCGCGGTATGGGCGGCGGCTGCCCGGCACGGCTCGCGCGCGTGACCTTTCCCGGCCCGGCGCAGGTCGGCGAGGCTGAGCCCGAGGCCGGCGTCGGCGAAGGCAGCTTCGACGCTGCCCGGCTCGGGCGGCATGCGGCCCGCGATCACGTCGAACAGCCGCCGGCCATCGGGCAGCAGCTCGTCATCCACCCGCTGTCCACCGCGCGGTCCTTCCGACAGGGAGGGGTCGGCGTAGGTCGAGGTGCCGCTTCCGCCGTCCCAGCCGAACTGGCCGATGGAGGCGTAGTCTCCGCGGTAGGTGCGCACCGCCATCCCGAGGCCCCAGCCGCCGTGCTGGCCTTGGCCGAAGGAGAGGTGGACGTTGTTGACTGCCATGGCGTGTCGGGCGGCTTGCTGCTCGGGCGTGAGCCGGTTGGTGGTCATCAACTCGACGGCGGGCCGGGACAAGATCCGCTGATTGCCGTGCATGCCGCCGTTCAGCAGCATCCGGAAGTAGGCGTGGTAGTCGTCGGCGGTGGAGACCAGCCCGCCGCCGCCACCCTGGAACGCCGGAGGCCGGCTCCACCGTCCCCCCTTGGTTTCGTCCCACACCAGGAACTCGCCGCTCTGCGGGTCGGGCGCGTACAGGGTGGGCAACCGGTCGATCTTGTCGGCGGGCACGTGGAAACCGGTGTCGGTCATGCCCAGCGGATCGAAGATGCGGTCCCGCAGGAACTCCTCGAACGACTGGCCCGTCACCCTGGCCACCAGCACGGCGAGCACATCGTGGCTGATCTGGTATTGCCAGCGCTCCCCGGGCTGGTACATCAACGGAAGCGTGCCCAGGCGACGCATCCACTCATCCGGCCCGGGCATCGGCTCCGGCAGATCAGGCGTGAGCCCTTGCTCGAAGATCGCACCCATGATCGGCGCGCCCAGCGCTGTCATATCCATGCCGAGCCCGAACGTAGAGGTCAGCAGGTCCCGCACGGTGATCGGCCGCCGCGCCGGCACGGTATCGTCCAGCGGGCCGTCGATCCGCTTCAGCACCCGCCGGTCCCCCAGTTCCGGCAGCCACGGATCCACCACGTCATCCAGCCGCAGCCGGCACTCATCCAGCAATACCATCGCCGCCGCCATCGCCACCGGCTTCGACGTCGACGCCATCCGGAAGATCGTGTCCCGCCGCATCGGCGCGCCACCGTCATGACGCATCGTCCCGATCGCCTCGACATGCGTCTCACCGCCCCGGCCAACCAGGGCGACCAGCCCGGGAATGTTCCCGGACTCGACATGCCGCACCAGCACCTCACGCAACCTGCGCAGCCCTGCTTCGGAGAAGCCGCTGTTGCTTCTTTCCATCATGAATCTCCTTACCACCAGTGTTCGATCTTGCGAGACTGCAATCGCTGAACCGTTCGTGGCATCCACGATCGCCGACCGTTCTGATACCGGGCCGTTGCCGTCCTGACGCCGCCGTTGACACGACACCGCATGGTCAACGGCGAGCGCCAGGGATGGTCAGCTAGTCGAGGGCTCCGGTGATCTTGCAGGCCATCTCAGAGGAGCGGGATCGCCACCGTCAGCACCCCGTTGTCGACCACCAGCACCAGCGTGCACAGGCATAGCACAGGTCAGCCACCGCCGGGATGGCCGCCGGGTGGGTCGGCGGCCGCATCGTCGCGGCTCAGCCAGGTGAAATCCGGGGTGTCCAGCACCTCGCGGAAGCCCAGATGGGTGGTGAAGAAGTGGCGGGAGCTTGCCAGATCGTCGACGGTGAAGACGACCGTTGAGGCGAGAAGGGTCATGGCGTATGCGGTTGCCTAGCACGGTTTCCCCCAATGCGGTGATCCATCCGTGATCAGGGTTGCGGGTATGGCCGGGCCGGGGCAATGTCGGATCTTGCAACGCTGCGTTATCCGCAGACCTAACGACAGGGAGGACACGCGGGAGGTCAGCGACGTCGAGATCTTCCTGACGCTGGCCGAGGAGCTGCACTTCGGGCGCACCGCCGAGCTCCGTCCCCTCTTCGACGCGTTCGCGGCCCACCGCCCCCCTGCGAGCCGCTGCGTGCCAGGGAGGCCGACGTGCTGCTGGCCTGGCTCCCAGTCGAAGAGCGCCTTCCTGCCTCATCACCTCGTACGCCGTCGACCGACCGCCCTGCGCCCGTCAGCGCGCGAGGGCGAGGCTGAGCGGGACGACAGCCGGCAGCTCCCCGACCCCGCGATCCAGGACTGCGGGCGCCGCCGCCTGGCCAGGATGGTCGCCGCTCCGGGCCGACCTGCGCGTGTCCCGCGGGCCCTGCCGGAAGGCGACCTGAAGCGGATCGTAAGGTGCACCCTCCAGGATGAGAGTCACAGCGGGACGGCGCGCTGAGCGGCTCCCGTCACGATCGGCGGAACGCGTACTGACATCAGGAGGAACCCGGAATGCGCAAGATCATCAACTCGACCTACATCAGCCTCGACGGCGTCATCGAGGACCCGTCGTGGACGATGCCGTACTTCGACGACGAGGCCTCCACGTTCGCCGGCGAGCAGACGGACTCGGCCGACGCGCTGCTGATGGGCCGCCGCACCTACGAGGGTTTCGCGGCCGCCTGGCCCAACCAGGACGAGAGCGACCCGAGCACCGGCGCGGCCTACTTCAACAACGTCAAGAAGTACGTCGCCTCCACCACCCTCACCGACCCGGAGTGGAAGAACAGCGAGGTGCTGCAGGGCGACCTCATCGAGGAGGTCACCCGGCTCAAGGCCCAGGAGGGCAAGAACATCCTGACGTACGGCTACGGCACGGTCACCCACGCCCTGGTCAAGGCAGGCCTGGTCGACGAGGTGCGGTTCTGGATCACCCCCGTGTTCGTGGGGGGCCCGTCGATCTCGGCGCCGCTGAGCGACATCCAGACCACGCTGACCCTGGCCGCCACCAAGGTGATGAAGAGCGGCGTGATCATCGCGACCTATACGTCGGCCGCCCAGTAGGGGGCGCGGCCGCCGGAAAACCGGTTGAGCCGTCCTCCGGCGTTGCAGTAGATTCCCCGGCGACCCCCGTCGCAGTGAGGACAGAGGACAACACCGCGTGACGCCGCCTGCTCTTCAGACCTGACACCTTCTTCCGCTCACCTTCAGGCCGACCCTGCCGTCGGCTCTGCCGGGCTGCCCGTGTGCGCCCGGTCATACAGCGCTTGAGGCCGCGCGCAATCGGCCTCGTGTCAGGTCTAGAGAGATCATGTCTTCACAACCTCATACTGTGCTGCCCTGGGTCGTCCGTCGGACCAGGCTGCCTCTGCTGTCGTTGCGGTGCGTGGCCTGCCGGTCGGAGTCGGCCACCACCGCCAAGGGCAGGTTCCGCGTCAACGCCAACGCCAAGCTGCTGGACGTGTGGCTGCTGGTCCGCTGCGTGTCCTGCGATCGGACGAGCAAGCTCACCGTGCACGAGCGAGCGCCGGTCAGATCCTTCGATCCGGCCGAGCTCGACGGCTACCACGCCAACGATCCGGAGCTGGTGGCTTCCAGGCTGTTGGATCCGATGTTCGCCCGGCGCAACCGCGTCACCCTGGACTGGAAGGGGGCCTGGCGGCTGGACACCCCGTCGGCATGGCTCGACGAGGGGTGGCCGGTTCAGGTGGAGGTCGTCTTCGAGGCTCCGGTGCCGGTGCGCCCGGAGCGGCTCATCGCGCAGGGGCTCGGCCTCAGCAGGAACGAGGTGCTGCGCCGGATCAAGTGCGACATTCCGCTGCGCCGTCCGACGAGCGCCGGGTTCACCTACACCGTGATGGCCGGGTGCTAGAGCCGCGGCGCACGATCCCCTGAGCCGGACCCGCTCAGGTTCACGGCTGGCTACCGCACCCCCAGGCGCCCGCCCGGGGGTGCGGTAGCGGGACGGGAAGGTGTCCTGCTCGATGGGCCGGGCCGGCGTTGCCGGTCAGGGGTGCAGGAGGACCTTGATGGCACGGCGTTCGTCCATCGCCCGGTATCCCTCGGCCGCCTCATCCAGGGGAAGGCTGAGGTCGAGGACCCGTCATCTCTTTGATCACGGCCACGCCGTCGGCGCCGCGTTCGGTGACGATGTCGGTGGCGCCGAAGGAGCGGGCGAGTTCCTGGCGCGGGGCGTGGCGGCTCATCGCGATGATACGTTCGGCGCCGAACTGCTTGGCGGCCAGGACCGTGCACAGGCCGACGGCGCCGTCACCGACGACGGCGACGGTCTTGCCGAGGCCGGCCGCGGCGGCGACGGCGGCGAACCAGCCGGTGCCGAGCACGTCGGAGGCGGCCAGCAGGCTCGGCACCAGGTCCGCGTCTGGCATGGCGGGGGTGGCGACCAGGGTGCCGTCGGCGAGCGGAATCCGGGCGAGCTGGGTCTGAGTGCCGATGGTGCCCATGAGCACGCGGTGCACGCATCCGCTCTGGTAGCCGGCCCGGCAGATCTCGCAGGTGTTGTCGGTGGCCCAGAACGAGCCGACCACGAACTGGCCCGGCTTGACGGTGGTGACCTGGCTGCCCGGCCGCGACCCCTACAACAAGGACTTCACCGACCTGTTTGGGGAGCTGTCCACCCGCAGCGACGACTTCCGCGCCCGCTGGGCCGCCCACAACGTCCGCCTCCACCATGCCGGCACCAAGGCCTTCCACCACCCCGACGCTGCCCCCACCTCATGGCGAAAGATCACCTCCACCACGGTCAGAACCAGCGGGAACGGCCTCGCTGACTGCATGGATCAGCCCCGGTTGGACGGCGGCGGCTGGCGGCCCCCTGCGTGCGGTGGCTGTGGACGTGGTTCTGATCCGCGTGTTCGGCGAGCAGGGTGAGCGCCGCCCATTCCCGGTGGGGGGCTCTCTTCGCCCCCATGAGATTTAGAACCTGACAATGACGTCGTCGCTGAATTCGAGGCTGCGGGTGCATCGGCCAGCCATCATGTGTGCGCTTCGACCTTTCTGTCCCTTGCGGCCCTACGGACGGAGAAGGAAAGGACCGAGACCGCCTGGAGCCAGGTGCCTATTGTGTCAGCAGCTTTCTGTCGGCTGGCCTGAAGTGCCATGACACTATCGTGAGAATGAGAAGAAAGAGCGCCGGAAGCAATTGATACCAGGGGTCTCCTGAGGCGATGTGCGAGAACATCCCTCCTGTGAGGAGAAAGAAGAGCCCTGCATACGCCCATTCCTTGAGCAGCGGATACTTGGGGAGCACGATCGTCACCGCCCCCAAGAGTTTCCATATGCCCAGCATTGTCAGAATATAGACAGGGTAGCCTAGTTCCACAATGCCCCAAGCATAGGGTGGCGCCAATGCCCCCTCGCCTTCGACTCGCAACAATTGTTGAGCCCCGGAACCGACCAGCCCCGATGCGAGCCCGATGGTGGAAAGCCAATAGATGATCTTTCGGCTGCCGGCCATATCGCTTCGCTCCTTGTCGACTGACGCTGTTGATTGCGCTCGGACAGGCATTGCTTGTCTTCGAGCGGCGCGCTCGTCACGCTATGGCGAGTCGGTTGGCCAACGCTTCTCGATTCCTGATCGATCGACCGCGGCCGGCCGACTGACCGGCGCTCGGTGGCTACTTGGCGTGGACCCGCCGGGGCTCGACCGGGGCGTCGCCATCAGCTGCGGCAGGCTCGGAGTGCATGCCGCCAGGGGGTTCGCTCGGCGACATGGTGGCGCAGGGCGCGTGCTTGCCGGGAGAGGTTCCAGGTCACGGCTCCTGTGACATGGCCATCAGTGCTGTACAGGGCGGCGAACTGGTGGGTGGCGGGGTCGTCGGTGATGATATGGAGTTCGGCGTCGCCGCTGGGGCGGCCGTAGGCCTGGATCTTCACGTCGTATTGATCGGTCCAGAAGTACGATACGGGTGCGTACGGGATGGCCGCGCCGAGGAGGGTTCGCGCGGCGGCGGTGCCTTGTTCGGTGGCGTTCATGCGGTGTTCGACGCGCATGCGGCCGAGCCACGGGTGGGGCCATGAGGCGAGGTCGCCAGCGGCGACGACGCCGGGGGCGGCCCGGCACGTCTGATCGCACCGGATGCCGTCGTCCAGGTTCAGCCCGCTGCCCGTCAGCCAGTCGACGGCCGGGGTCGAGCCGATGGCCACCAGCACCAGGTCGGCTGTGACATGGTCGCCGTCGTCCAGGTTCAGCCCGGTGACACGGCCATCGCGGCTGGTCAGTGCGCTCACGGCGGTGCCGGAGCGGACCCGTACGCCGTGCTGGGCGTGCAACCCGGCGCACAGCCGGGCCACATGGTCGCCGAATGGCCGGATCAGCGGGGCGGGCAGTGGATCGATCAGGGTGACGTCCGGGCCGCGTTCGCGGGCGGCCGCGGCGACCTCCGTCCCGAGGAAGCCCGCGCCGACGACGGCCACCGAGGTGGCGGTCAGCAGTCCGTCGCGCAGGGCGAGGGCGTCATCGAGGGTGCGCAGCAGGTGCACGCCACCGAGTTCGTGTCCTGCGGGCAGTTTCCGGGGTACGACGCCGGTGGCGATCACGAGCCCGTGGTAGGGCAGGGCGGTGCCGTCGGCGAGGGTGAGTTTGCGGGCGTCGGTGTCGAGGGAGGTGGCGGCCACGCCGAGCCGCCAGTCCGCGCCCAGATCGGTGAGCGCGTCGGGACGCCGCAGCGTCACGCGGTCGGAGTGCCACGTGCCGCGCAGGATCTGCTTGGACAGTGGCGGCCGATCGTAGGGCGGTCGTGGCTCGGCGCCGACGATGGTCAAGGCGCCGGTGTATCCGTGGTGGCGCAGGGCCTCGGCGGCGGTCAGTCCCGCCGCGGAGGCGCCTACGACCACGATGTTGGACGGCTGCTTCACGGCCGGGTCAGTGTGATGGCCAGGGCCGGGCAGATGCGCGCGGCCTCACGGACCTTCTCGTGCAGCCGAGGGTCCGGGCCGTCGTTCAAGAGCACGACGATGCCGTCGCTGTCGCGCTGGTCGAACACCTCGGGGGCGCTGAGCACGCACTGGCCCGAGCCGGTGCAGGCGTCCTGGTCGACGGTGACCTTCATCTGCGTTCTCCTTCGCGTTCTACCAGGTGACGGGCAGGTCGCGGACTCCGTAGAAGACCGCGTCGGGTTTAAATGTCAGGTCCTGCGGCGGCACGGCCAGAGCCAGCGTGGGAACACGCCGGAACAGGGTGCCGAAGACGACCTGGAGTTCCACGCGGGCCAGCGGCTGGCCCAAACACTGGTGGGCGCCGTAGCCGAAGGCCACGTGGTGGCGGGCGTTGCGATGAACGTCGAGCGCGTCCGGGTCGGGGAAGGCGGCAGGGTCGCGGTTGGCGGTGCTCTTCACCGCGATGATGCCCTCGCCCCGGCGAATCACCTCTCCGCCGATCACGAGATCGTCGCGGGCGACGCGGCGGGCTTCGGTGTGGGTGATGGACAGGTAGCGCAGGAGTTCCTCTACGGCACCCGCGACCAGGGCCGGGTCGGCGCCATCGCGGATCGCGCTCAGCTGCTCGGGGTTCGTCAGCAGCGCGGTCGTGCCCAGCGCGATCATGTTCGCCGTGGTGTCGTGCCCGGCCACCAGCAGGAGCTGCCCCATGGTGGCGATCTCGCCCCGGGTCATCGCGCCGGTGCGGTACTGCTCGACGGCCAGCCTGCTGAGGACGTCGTCGCCCGGCTCGGCGTTCTTCTCCTCCACCAGCTTCTCGAGGTAGCCGTTCAGTTCCTCACTGGCGGCCATGGCCTCGGCGGGATCGCACTCGTCCATGACGAGCTTGCCCGCCACGCGCTGGAAGAAGGCGCGGTCGGCGTACGGCACCCCCAGCAGCTCGCAGATCACCAGCGACGGAACCGGCAGCGCGAACGTCTCCACCAGGTCGGCTGGGTTCGGACCGGCGAGCAAGTCATCGATGAGACCGTCGACGATCCGCTGGATTGTGGGCCGCAGCGCCTCCATCTTCTTGACCATGAAATCCGCGGTCAGCCGACGCCGATGCACGGTGTGCTCAGGCGCGTCCATCTGCATCAGCGTCTTCATTTGCGCGTCGCGCGCCTTGCTCACCGCGTTGGTGTGCGGGAAGCCCGGCTCGGCGACGTCGACGCTGACGCGCGGATCGGCGAGCAGCGCGCGTACGTCGGCGTACCGGGTGACCATCCATGTGGTGCTGCCATCCCAGAGTCGCACGCGCGACACCGGCGCCTGCTCGCTGCGACGGCTCAGCTCCGGCGGCGGATCGAATGGACATCCCGCCACACGGGCCATCGGGAACATCGGTGTCTCTTGCAGGGCATCGGTCATGGCATCTCCTTCGGGACGAACACGGTCATGGTCGAGCTAGGGCAGGCGGCCGAGAACCCGCGGTGGGCTTCGCGGTCCGAGGGCGGGATGTGACGGTCACGAGCCAGGCTGGCCGGCTGGTGCTGGAGAGCTGGTACGAGATGCCGCGCGGGCGGTGACGGCGCCGAGCGCGCAGATGATCGCGAACCCGAACAGCATGTACCGGGCCGAATCGAGCATCGAGCGGCCGCCCAGGTTGACCAGCACACCGGCGACCGCCGTACCGAACGCGATCGACAGGCTCGTCACCGTGGCGATCGCGGCGGCGGCCCGGCCGCCTTCCTCAGGGTCCTGGGTGCTGGACATCACGGCCACCGACAGGTGTGGGTAGGCCAGCCCGATGCCGGCACCGGCGACGAACAGCACCGGCACCCAGACGAGCACCAGCCAGAGCGGCGCGTCCTGCCGCTGCAGCAGCCCCTGGATGAGGAAGCCGAGTGCCAGCAGCAGCGGGCCGAGAAGGCGCAACCGGCCGACCGTGCGCGCCTTGACCGCCGAGGAGCTGACGAGCTGGGTCGCCGACCAGCCCAGCGAGATGGCCGCGCCGAAGAACCCGGCCACGGCCGGGGCCAGCCCGCCCAGCCGCTGTCCGAACAACGGCAGGAACGACTCCACCGCGACACCGAACGCCAGCAGCGCCAGCGTCAGGTACAGCCACTTCAGCGGCGAACCCGGCCGATAGGTGGTGCGTGGGAAGACCCGCAGCTCACTGCGCCGTTCATGGACGACGAAGACGGTCACCAGCAACAGCGCCACCGCGATGGCGGCCGTCATGGCCGCGGCACCGGGCAGCACCCCCGCCACGCTGACCGCGGCGGTGGCCGCCGTGACCAGCAGCAACGACACGACCGGGACCGGCGCCCGCACTCCGCCGCGCTCGCCCTGCGGCAGCGCCCGGGGCACGAGCACACCGCACACCGCCGCGATCACCGCCATCGTCACGAACGCCGGCCGCCAGCCGCCGAACTGAGCGAACAGCCCTCCGACCGCAGGGCCGACGAAGTTGCCGACACCGTACATCGCCGACATCAGGGCGTTGCCCCGTGTCCACAGCCTGCGCGGCAGGGCCGACCGGACGGCGGCGAAGCCCAGCCCGGACAGCAGCCCCGCCCCCAGCCCCTGGACGCCGCGGCCGGCCAGCAGCACCGGCATCACCGGGCTCACCGCGCAAACCAGCGACCCCACGAGGAACACGCCGAAGCCCAGCAGGTAGGCGCCGACGTTCCCCCAACGGGCCAGGAGGCGGCTGACCAGCATCGTCGCGATCACCATCGCGACGAGATAGATCGTCATGTTCCATGCGTAGAAGCCGTCGCCGCCGATATCGGCCACCACCGTCGGCAGCAGACTCGAGGCCAGATAGATGTTGACCGCGCCGACGAGCACTCCCACGGCCAGCACGATCGCCACGCCGGCATGCGCCGGCCCCAGCAGCTCCCGCCACGAGGCTGAGGCGGGAACCTCGGCGGCGCTCACATCCGCTCGCCGGGCACGGTGCACCTCGCGGGGCCGGATGCGCCCGCCTCGGCCGGAGAACCGTCGTGCAGCCCGATCGGCCGGGAGCCACAGGCCTCGATGGCAGGCTCCGCGCCGAGCTGCTCGTTGTCATGAACACTCATGACATCAAGGTTGTCCTTGAACCGATCCCGGAGACTTTCGTCTCCTGTCATGGCTACGGCCAGCGGGCGGGCACACGGAAGTCTCAAGCCCGGGGTGGAACCCGCGCGCCAGCCGGCCACCCCGAGGTGGTTGGTCTGTCGTTGCAGCGTGGAGAACCGGACCGGTTCCTGCTGGACCGGGCTGGGGCACGATGTCGCCTGCGTCGCCGTTCAACCTGGCCACCGAAGACCTGGTGGCAGGCCAAGACAAACCAGCCAGGATGTGAACACCCTGGCGATCGTCCATCGCTGCCCGGTGGCGATGAGTGGGTGGAGGTGCGGTTCGGTGGCGCCGCCGTCATGGCGCCAGGCGACGCCGGCGCAGAGGCTGCGCGCCGTCTCGGCGACCAGGGCCTTCGACCTCCGCGAGATCGCTACCGTGGTCTCCGGCCTTTCCATCACACGGACACCCGTCGGATCGTGTCCGCCCAGCTCGGCGCCCGCCGCCGAGAGGGTGACTCGGCCTGCCCGACTCCGTCCCCGTGTCCGCGCTGGTCTCCTTGACCACCTGGGCCCCGGCCAGGGTGGAGCGGTGCCTCGTGGCGAGGGTCATCGTCGAGCTCCTGGGGCGATGGCTGGGCCTGCGTAGACGGCGAACTCGGCCAGTCGCGAGGATGGAGCCCACGGCCAGGACGGCCCGTGGACGGCGGTGTCCCGGGGCAGGGGGCATCGTGGGCACCGCTCTCAGGCCCCGGCTGGGATGACGGCGTTCATCGGCAGGCGCGCGGTGAGACCTGGGATGCCATTCGTGTTGCGGGTGCGCAGCCGGGTCAGCTCGTCGCCGGTGAGGGCGCGGTCGTAGACGCGGAACTCGTCCATGGCGCCGTGGAACCGGTCCGCCCCGTCGAGCCGCTGTCCGAGGTAGATGGGCGTGGGGTCGCCCGTCTGGACGTCGCCGGCGTCGCCGGACGCAGAGGCGACCTCGACTCCGTCGACGAGCAGCGTGACCGTGCCGCCCTGCCGGCGCAGGGCCACGTGGTGCCAGGCGCCGTCGGCGTACGCGCCGGCGGAGGTGACGGACTTCGGGCCGTCGGAGGTGGTCACCGTGCCGCGGATGCGGTCGCCGCCGGGTTCGGCCCGCAGCGACACCCGCGGTTCGCCGTTCGTGCCGTACGCCGAGAAGATGGCCTGGTCGTGGCCGGTGTCGTCGTACTTGACCCAGGTGGCGACGGTGAAGTCATCCGAGCCGAGCACGGGGGTCGTCCGGTACGGCAGTTGCACCCGGCCCTGCCGGCCGTCGAAGCTCAGCGCCCGGCCGTGCCGGCCCTGGGTGGTGGTGACTCCGTCGAAGACCAGTGCGGATCGGCCCGGCAGGTCGGGAGTCGTGGACGGGGTGTGCAGGTCGCGGTCGTCGAGCCGGACGAAGGTTATCTCCGAGCGGTAGTCGGTGGCGCCGCGTTCGTAGAGCAGCCCGATGTCGCCGCGGGGCAGCTCCACCATGTCGGAGTAGCCACCGTAGCAGGCGCACTCCTCCACAGTGGTGTTGCGGTCGTTGGTGCCCCACACCTGGACGCCCTCGTCGGTGGAGTCGAGCGGGGTGTCGACGGACTGCCAGCTCAGCCCCTCGTCGAACGTGGAGCGGATCACCGGCCGGATCCGCGGCTGCACGTTCACCGAGGGCGCGAACGTGAGGATCCGGTTGTACGCGTCGCCCTCGTCGGTGGCCCGCAGCCGCAGCGTGGCCGACTGGATCGGCGGAGCTTCGAACCCCGGCAGGTTGGCGTAGCCGCGGTGGTAGGTCTCGCCGCCGTCCCTGCTGATCGCGATCGACCGGTGCGGCATCACGTACGGGTCGGCCTGCTCCTCGGGGGTTCCTGCGTTCGTGTTCTGCCGGGCCCACACGAGGATGTCGCCGTTGACCAGCTCGACGAGGCTCAGCTCGCCGAGGTTCTGCCGCTCCACGGGAGCATATTCGACCCGGGCGCCCTTGTGCCAGGTGTCGCCGCCGTCATCGGTATAGGCGATCATGACGCCGAACTGCTGGCCGGCGCGGTAGTTGATACCGGCCACCACCCGGCCGGCGTGCTCGCCGCGCGTGAGCTGGATGGCGTGCACCGGCGCGGTCTGCATGTGGCCCCACGTCGGGTCGTCCAGTTCCTCGTACAGGCTGCGCGGCGGGCTCCAGGTCGCCCCGTTGTCGTCGCTGTGCTGCAGGTACGGGGTGCGCGGCGCGTCGCGGTGGTTCGAGCCGGGGGTGGCCGGGTCCACCGGGTTGTGCGTGCCCATCAGCAGGATCCGGCCGTCCGGCGCGCCGGACGGCGGGGCGCCGGGCAGCCGCCGGTACACCACCGGGCCGGGGTTGCCCCGGGTCGCCGGCGCCTCGGGATCGTCGTCCTCGCCGCGTGCCACCGTCTGCTCCGGCAGCCACTCGGTGGCCCCGGCGGGCAGCCGCCGCAGCACCACGTTCATGTTGGACTTGTCGGCGCAGGTGTGGAGCCGCCGCTCGGCGAACGCCAGCAGCGACCCGTCCACCGCCCTGACCGTCGCCGGGATCCGGTAGCAGCCGGACGGCACGTTCGGGCTGGAGTACAACACGGTGGTCTTGTGCCGGAACGGGTCCACCGTGGCGCCGGCCACACCGGCCTCCGCGGGGGCGTTCTGGACCGGTAACAACGCCGCCGTCGCGCTCACCAGGGCGGCGATCAGCACCGCGCGATATCGGGGCGAACGATGAGTGGTCACGATCGTCGTTCCTCTCCTCGGGGGGCAGGAGCCGGGCGTCAGCCGCCGGTGCGGTGCTCGGCCACCGCGCCGGCGAACAGCTGGTGCCGGGCGGCGGGGTCCAGATAGGTGGGTGGGGTCGCGTCGTACAACGCCCACCGCGCGACGGCCTCGCGCATCAGCCGCAGCGCGTCGCCGTGTGCCGGGTCGTCGACGACGTTCGCCAGCTCGTGCGGATCGGCGGTCAGGTCGAAGAGGGCTTCCCCGGCGACGTCCGACCACAGCAGTTTGTACCGGTCGGTACGGGCCATTCCCGCGATGCCGTGCCGGCGGTCCTCGGCGAAGACGCAGTCGTGCCCGGCGGCCGGATCGGCCAGGTCCTTGCCCGGCAACGGCGTCGCCGGTGGCAGCCCGCAGGCGGAAAGGACCGTCGGGGCGACGTCGATCAGCGAGACCAGCGCGTCGGCGGCCTCGCCGGGTCGCTGCCGCCCGGGGAACTTGACCAGCAGCGGCACCTTCACCACCGGGTCGTACATCGGCCCGTCCTTGAGCAGGAGGTGGTGGAAGCCGAGGTATTCACCGTGGTCGGCGGTGAAGACGATCATGGTGTCGTCGTACAACCCGCGCTGCCGCAGCAGGTCGAGCATGCGCCCGACCTCGTGGTCCAGGTGTGTGATGGTGGCGTAGTAGTGTGCCATCACCTGCCGCAGCCGTGGCAGGTCCAGCCGCCCGTAGTCGAAATACTCCCGCCGGTGCCGCTGGTCGGCGGCCGGGATCCCCTCCGTCCAGCCGGGCAGCGGGGTCAGCGCCGCCGCGTCATAGGTCTCGTCCCAGCCGGCGGGCGGGTCGAACGGGTGGTGGGGCTTGACGAATGACACGTGCAGCAACTGGCCACCGGAATCGGACCAGCCTGCGAGCACCCGTCGCGCCCGCTCGCCGATCCAGGCGGTGGAGTGCCACTCCTCCGGCAGGTTCGATCGGCCGCTGCCGTACGTGTCCCAGTAGGACTGTGGGGCCAGCGCGCGGAACTCTCGCTCCTGGTCGATCAGGTCGGTCACCGGCGCCAGCCCGGCCGCCGCCAGCTCCCGGTGGTAGTCGTCGTCGTACCGGCCGGGGCCGTCCTGCTCGGCCAGCTCCAGGTGGTCATAACCGACGTCGAGGTAGGTCGGCGTGAAGTGCATCTTGCCGACCGCGGCCGTCCGGTACCCGGCCCGGCGCAGCGCCCGGGGGAAGGTGTCGATGCCGGGGGCGAGGGTGCAGTGGTTCGTCCAGCCGCCGTGCTGGCGGACGTGCAGGCCGGACACCAGCGAATATCGGGACGGGGTGCAGACCGGGAAGGGGCAGTACGCGTTGCGGTAGCGCACGCCGTCGGCGGCGAGCCGGTCCAGGTGCGGAGTACGCACATCCGGGTTCCCCGCCACGCCGAGGCAGTCCGCCCGGAACTGGTCAGCCTGGATGACCAGCACGTTCGTCGCCATCAACGGCCCGTGCAGGCGAACCCGAGCCCGGTCACCTCGGCGCCCAACGCGGCCACCTGCTCCGGGCCGGGTGACACCAGCGGCGGCCGGCACCCTCCGCAGTCGACACCGGACAGGGAGCCCAGCGCCTTGAAGCCGGCCAGCTCGCCGCCATACCGCGCGGCCGCGTCGATGACCTGCTGCGCCAGCATCTGGCATTCCCGCGCCTTGGCCAGCTCGCCGCGGGCCGCGTGGTCGAGCAACTGCCGGAACAGCGGACCGGCGAAGTTGTACACCGATCCGATCGCGGCGCGGGCCCCCCACTGCCACGCGGCGAGCACCAGCTTGGCGACGCCGACGAAGACCTCCTGCTGCCCGCCGGCGAGGTGCAGGCACCGTTGCAGGTCGACCATGTCGTTGTGGGCGAACTTGACGCCGGCGAACGTCGGGATCCTCTCCCGGGCGGCCAGCAGCACGTCGCTGGCCCGCAGGTCGACCCCGGTCATCGAGGGGATGTGGTAGTAGGTGAACGGCAGCGCCGGTGCGGCGTCGGCGATGGCCGCGCAGGCGTCGACCAGCGCGTCCACCGTCCCCGGACGGTGAAAGTACGGCGCGACGGCGGAGATCGCCCTCGCTCCCGCCGACTCGGCGTGCGCGGCCAGCCGACGTGCCTCGGTGACGCTGGAGTGTCCCACATGGACGATGACGTCCAGTCGGCCTGCCGCGACCTCGCACCACCGCTCGACCAGCGCCGTCCGCTCCGCGGTCGACAGGGACGCCCCCTCGCCGGCGGTACCTCCGACGTACGCCGCCGCCGAACCCCACGCGACCAGGTCGTCCGCCTGCTTCGATACGGTGTCGAGGTCGAGCTCACCGGTATCGGTGAACGGGGTGAACACGGCGGTGAGCAGTGCCATGTCCGGTCCATCGGTGGAGTAGCGCAACCCGGTCATACGGATCCTTTCTCGTTGCCTGCCGGCGGACGAGCTCCGCTGCCTACCGGCAGGTCAGCCCTTGGTCTCGGTGAGGTTGACGTAGTCGCGGACGTCCGTGACCAGGCCGGTGATGCGCTTGTCCAGCGCGAACAGCGACGGCATGGTGGTGATGCCGATCGCCCACGCCTCCTCGACGAGGATGGTGTTCAGCGCGGCGTAGGCGGTCTTCTGCTCCTCCGGCGTGATGGCGGAGGCGGCCGCGTCGACCGCTTCGACGTACGCGGGCGGCACCTTGTCGCCGAACGTGGTGTTCGCCTTGGTGGTCAGCATCTGCCGGCCCCGGGCGACCAGCGACGGGCTCTGCATGTTGTTGGGTTGCGCCGCGACGGTGCACTGCAGCTTGCTGGCGAAGAGCGCCTCAAGATATGCCGCCTCCTCCTGCGGGGCGATCTCCAACTCGAACCCGATCTTCTTCAGGTCCGCCTGGATGATCTCCAGCGTCGAGACGGACGGGGTCCCCGAGGTCACGCCCGCGACGGCCTTGCGGGCGCCGCCCGACTGCTCCAGCAGCGCCGCGGCCGCGTCCAGGTCGAACCCGTGCGAGCCGAGGTACGCCGGGTCGAACGCGGGCGAGGACGGCATGAACGCCGTGTACACCGGGTCGCCGATGCCGAAGTTGACCTGCTTGAGGATGCGTTCCCGGTCGATCGCCCGCGCCAGCGCCTGCCGCAGGAGCTTGTTGTCGAAGGGCGGGATGAGGGCGTTCATGAAGAAAAGCGACATCCGGCCGTTGCCCTCCACCAGGGAGAACCGGTCCCGCAGCCGGTCCGCGTGCCGGAAGGCGATGTACGCGGCGCCGTCGACGGACCCCGACTCGAGCGCTGCGACCAGCGCGTCCTCGTCGGTGAAGAACCGGTACTCCACCTCGTCAAGGAACGGTTTGCCGGCGTCGTAGAAGTCGGGGTTCTTCTTCAGCACCAGGCGCTGGTTGCGCTGGAACTCCGCGAGCCGGAACGGGCCGGAGCCGGCCGGCTCGTGCTCCAGCTTCGCCGGGGTGTTGCCGGCCGCCGTGACCAGCGGGAAAGCGAACATCCAGTCGAGCACGAGCGGCTCGGGCGTGGGCTGCTTGAAGTTCAGCCGCACGGTCCGGTCGTCGACCGCGGTCGCGGAGTCGATGAAGCTGGTCGGCTGGGCGAGGGTGAACCCGGCATCCGGGTCCTGCGCCCGTTTGACCCCGGTGACGACGTCGCCGGCGGTCACCGGCGCCCCGGAGTGGTATTTCGCCTCCCGCAGGGTGATGGTGACTGACTTGTGGTCAGAGGCGAACTCCCACTTCTCGGCCCCGGCAGGGTTGGGCTTGTAGGTGCCGTCGGACGGGTAGTCGATCAGGTACGTGTAGAACGAGTGGATGTGGATGTCGGTGTTCGTGAGGTACGGATCGAACTGCATGATCTTCGTCGTGCCGAGCGTGATCTTGCCGGCCGTGCCGCCCCCGCTCTCTCCACTGTCAGAGCCGCAGGCGCTGAGCAGCGGCGCACCGGCGAGCGCGCCGGCCGCGAGGAACCCGGTCCGCAGCAGCGTACGGCGGGCGATGAGGCGCGATTGAATCGGTGAAAGGGTCATGGTGTTGCCGCCTGAGGGGGTGAGAGGGGGTGGATCTCAGGTAAGCCGGATACGCGGGTCGAGGACGGCGTAGAAGACGTCCACCAGCAGGTTGAGCAGGAGGAAGGCGGCGACGACGAACAGCACCCCGCCCTGTACGAGGGAGTAGTCGCGTTCGCCGATCGCGGTGTAGAGCAGGCGCCCCAGACCGGGGTAGTTGAAGACGGCCTCGATGACGACGGTCCCGCCGAGGAAGCCGCCGAGCTGGAGCCCGACGATGGTGACGGTGGGCAGAGACGCGTTCCGCAGCGCGTGGCGGCGGATCACCTCCCGTTCCGGCACACCCTTGGCGCGGGCGGTGCGGATGTAGTCCTTGCCCATGACCTCGCCGAGGGAGGTGGCGAGGAAGCGGGCGGTGACGCTGGAGGTGTGCACGGCGATGGCGCTCGCCGGCAGGATCGTGGCGGTCAGCGCGCCGCCCGGATCCCGCCACAGCGGTACGAAGTCGCTGGAGGCGGGCAGCCACCGCAGCTGCACGGCCAGCACGATGATCAGCAGCAGGCCGAGCCAGAACGCCGGCACCGCCAGGCCCGCGGTGAGGTAACCCTGCAGCGCCCGGCCGACCACCGAGTGCGGCCACAGCGCCACGGCGATGCCGACCGGCACCGCGATGAGCAGGGTCAGGGCCATCGCGAAGCCGGCCAGCTGAACCGTCGCCGGGATCCGGTCGAGCAGCTCGCTGACCACCGGCCGGCCCGAGTAGTACGAGGAGCCCAGATCGCCGGCGACGGCGTGGCCGATCCAGGACACGTACTGCTCCACGATGGACCCGCTCAGGCCGAGCCGGTCGCGGGTCGCGGCCAGCTCCGCCTCGCTCGCGTCCGGGCCGAGCAGCACCGTCGCGGGATCGCCGGGCAGGGCGAACGTGAAGCCCCACACCGCGATCGAGCCGAGCAGCAGCACCACAGCGAACTGCAGCAGCCGCCGGATCAGGTAGCCGTACATCTAGACCGCACCTCCGGTAGTGACGCGCGTCGCCACGTTCGGGCCGCTGCCGCTCACCGCGAGCTGCAGGCCGCGCCCGATCCTGTCGAGGCACAACACCGTGGCGGCCAGGCAGAGCCCGGGGAATAGCCCGTAGCTCGGGCTCTGATAGAGGTACGAGCGGGCGTCCTGGAGCATGCCGCCCCAGGACGGCGCCGGCGGTGGGGTGCCCAGGCCGAGGAAGGTCAGGCCCGCCTCGACCACGACCGCCATCGACGCGGTGACGACGACCTGGATGACGATCGGAGCGAGCACGTTCGGCAGCACCGTACGCACCATCGTGTCCGGCGTGCTCGCGCCCATCCCCCGGGCGGCCAGCACGAAGTCGCGGTCCCGGATGCCGAGCGTGGCCACCCGGGTGAGCCGGGCGAACTCCGGCACCGCGCCGATCCCGATCGCGAGGATCAGGTTGAGCCGGCCCGGGCCGAGCACGACGATGATGACCAGCGCGAGGAGGATCCCCGGCACCGCGAGCAGCAGGTCGACCAGGCGCATCGCGACCGCGTCCACCCACCGCCCGAGGTAGCCGGCGAGCAGCCCCAGCGGCACCCCGATGCCCGCGCCGACCGCGGCGGCGCCGGCGGCGGCGATAAGGGAGGCGCGGGCGCCATGGATCAGCCGGGACAGGATGTCGCGGCCGAGCTGGTCGGTGCCGAGCAGGTGCGCTCCGGACGGGCCGAGCAGGGGCTCGCCGTCCTGCGCGGCCGGGTCGAACGGGGCGATCAGCGGCGCGAACAGCGCGAGCGCGGCCAGCACCAGCAACCCGGCCGCGCCGGCGACGGCCGACCGGGACCGGGCGAACCGGCGCAGCGACGCCAGACGCCGCCGGGGCGTCGGCGCGGGGGTGTTCGGGGCCGTGGTCATCCGCGCACCTCCGGTCCCTGGCCCGCGGCCGGCTCGGCCGAGGCCAGGTCAGGGGTCTCCTCGGCGAAATGACATGCGGTGTGGCCGCCGGCGATGAGCCGCAACGGTGGTTCCTGCTCGGCGCAGACGGCGGCCGCGATCGGGCACCGGGTCCGGAACCGGCATCCCGAGGGCGGATCCACCGGACTGGGGACGTCACCGCCCAGCGGCACCCGCCGCCGGCCCGCGCGGCCGACGGGGTCCGGCACCGGCACCGAGGCGAGCAACGCCCGCGTGTACGGATGGCGCGGGTCGTCGTAGACCCGCCGCACCGACCCGGACTCGACGATCCTCCCTAGGTACATCACCGCGACCTCGTCCGCGACCTGGCGGATCACCGCCAGGTCGTGGCTGACGAACAGGTACGCCATCGCGGACGCCCGCTGCAGGTCGGCGAGCAGGTTCAACACCTGCGCCTGCACCGATACGTCCAATGCGGACACCGGCTCGTCGAGGATCAGCAGCCCCGGCCGGGACGCCAGCGCCCGCGCGATCGCGACCCGCTGGCGCTGGCCGCCGGAGAACTGCGCCGGCAGGCGGTCCGCGTGCTCGGGCCGCAACCCCACCCGGGTGAACAGGTCAGCGACCTGACGCCGGCGCCGGCCGTGGGGCACGCCCTGCAGCCGCAGCGGCTCGGCGACGTTGTCGCCGACGCTCAGCCGGGGATTCAGCGAGGCGTACGGGTCCTGGAACACCATCTGCGCGCGCCGCCGGATCCGGCGCAGCTGGGACCGGCCCGCCTTGCCGACGTCGTCGCCGTCGACCATGATCTGGCCGCCCGTCGGCTCGACAAGGCGCAGGACGAGCCGCGCGAGCGTGGTCTTGCCGCACCCGGACTCGCCGACGAGTCCCAGCGTCCGCCCGGCCGGGACCCGCAGCGACACGCCGTCCACCGCGTGCACCCACGCGGACGGGCGGGCGAGCAGGCCGGAACGCACCGGGAAGCGTGCCATGGCCTCCCGGATGTCGAGCACCGGCGCGGCCGGCGGCTCGCCGGGGGCGTCCGGAGCACCGGCGTCCTCTGGTTCGCTGGCGCCTTCCTGCGTGCCGGCCGGCTCGGCCTGCTCACCGTCCGGCCGGGCGGTGAGCAGGCTCGCCGCCTCGTCCGGGAAATGGCAGGCGCTCGCCCCGGTGCCGCTGCCGTCGGGCACCGGCTCCGGCCTGAGTTCGGTGCACACCGCGCGGCCACGGGAGATCGGGCACCTGGGCGCGAAGGCGCATCCCGGTGGCAGTTCGCTCGGGTCCGGCGGCTGTCCCGGGATCGGGAGCAGGCGATCGGACGCCGTGTCGAGCCGGGGCAGCGCGCCGAGCAGTGCCGCCGTGTAGGGGTGCCGCGGCCGGGTGAAGATCTGGGTGACGTCGCCGGCCTCCACGATCCGGCCGCCGTACGTCACGCTGACCCGGTCGGCGGTCTCCGCGACCACCCCCAGGTCGTGCGTGATCAGCACCACGCCGGCGCCGGTCTCCTGCCGCGCCACCCGCAGCAGGTCCAGGATCTGCGCCTGCACGCTGACGTCCAGCGCGGTCGTGGGCTCGTCCGCGATCAGGACCTTCGGGCGGTTGGCGATCGCCATCGCGATCATCACGCGCTGGCACATGCCGCCGGAGAACTGGTGGGGGTACTGGTCATAACGTGTCCCCGGATGGGGGACGCCCACCATGTCGAGCAGCTCCACGACCCGGGTCCGCGCCGCGGCGGCCGACAGGGTGCGGTCGTGCACCCGTAGCGCCTCGGCGATCTGGTGCCCGACCCGTTGGACCGGGTTCAGCGCCGAAATCGCGTCCTGGAAGATCATGGCAACGTCCCGCCCGAGCCTCCGCCGCAGGTCCGGTTCGTGCAGGGTGAGCAGGTCGACGTCGCCGAGCATGGCCTTCCCGGACACCCGCCGCAGGTTCGGCGTCCGGAGCAGACCCAGCGCGGCGAGCACCGACACGCTCTTGCCGGACCCGGTCTCCCCCACCACACTGAGCGTTTCGCCGCCGAAGACGTCGTAGCTCATCCCGTCGACCGCGCGCACCACGCCCGCCGACGTCGTGAACTCGACGACCAGGTCGCGCAGGCTCAGCACCGGTTGCCCGGCACCGCGATCCGGCACGCCGGGCGTGGCGCCACTGTGGGCGGTCCCGTCCCGGACCACGCCGTCGAGGGCTCCACCTGACACCTGACGACCTCCTTGGCGCTAGTGTGGCCTGCGCATTACTGCAAGATGTCCTACAGATTTCGTTACCGTAGGCTTGCGGATCAAGGGTGTCAAGAGTGGCAAGATATCCTACAAGTTGGAGCGAGCGAGGGATTGATCAAGAAAGTGGCGACTCAACAGGACGACGTGGAGCCGGAGTTCCGGCATCTCGGCAACACAGCTCCGCTGTACCAGATCGTGCAGCAGGAGATCAGGAACTACATCCTCAGGCAGGGGCTGCGGCCCGGCGATCCGCTCAAGCCGGAGTCCGAGCTGGCCCGGCTGTTCGGAGTCAGCCGTAACTCGGTCCGCGAGGCGGTCAAGGCGCTGGAGTCCACCGGCGTCCTGGAGACGCGCCGCGGCAGCGGCGTCTTCGTACGCGACTTCTCCTTCGCCCCGCTGCTCGACCACCTCCCGTACGGCCTCATCCAGGACCAGCGGGCGACCCTGCGCGAGCTGACCGCGCTGCGGAAAACCCTCGAATCCGCCCTCATCACCGACGCGATGCGGGTCATGTCGCCGGCGAGCGTCACCGCGCTGCGGGAGACCCTGGAGACGATGCGCGAACTCGCCGAAGGGGGAGAGGGCTTCCCCGAGTACGACCGGCAGTTCCACCAACTGCTGTTCCGCGATCTCGGCAACGCGATGCTGCTGCGGTTGTTCGACCAGTTCTGGCTGGCGTTCCACGCGGCGGTCCCACCGTCGCGAGGCCGCACGCCGATGGACGCCTACCACGGCCACGCCACCATCCTCGACGCGATCCTCACCGGCGACCCGGACCAGGCACGAACGGCGATCAACGACCACTACATCGGCATAGAGTCCAAACTCGCCGAGGACCCGCAGGAAGAGGCGCCACCGCCCACGGAATCCACCACGGAGACAACGTGAGCGGGCGGCCCACGCCGGCGCGTGGTGCGGAGCGCCGGCCCAACATCGTCTTCATCCTCATCGATGACCTGGGCTGGCGCGACCTCTGCTGCTACGGCAGCACGTTCTACGAGACGCCGCACCTGGACGCGCTGGCCGCCCAGGGAGCCCTGTTCACCGACGCCTACGCCGCGGCGCCGGTCTGTTCGCCCACCAGGGCCAGCCTGCTCACCGGCCGCTACCCGGCCAGGGTCGGCGTCCCCCAGTACATCGGCGGGCATGGCGTCGGCGAACTGGCGACGTGCCGTACCACCACTGGCTGCCGGTCAACGAGCTGTCCCTCGCCCGAGCGCTGCGGGCGGGCGGCTATCAGACCTGGCATGTCGGCAAGTGGCACCTGGGCCCCCGGCGCACCTGGCCGGACCGGCACGGTTTCGACATCAACATCGGTGGTTGCGACCGGGGACACCCGCAGAGCTGGTTCTCCCGTACGGTAACCCCACCCTGCCGGACGGGCCGGATGGCGAATACCTCACGGATCGGCTCACCGACGAAGCGATCGCCCTCATCGAGGCCCGCGGCGATCGTCCGTTCTTCCTGAACCTCTGGCACTACGCGGTACACGTGCCGATCCAGGCGCCGCCCGAGCCGGTCGCCAAGTACGAGGCGAAGGCGCGGGACACCGGCCTCGCGCAGATCGACCCGTTCGAGACCGGGGAACCTGTCCCGACCTGGGATAAGCGTGACGCGCGGGTGAGGCGGCGGTCGGTGCAGTCCGACCCCGCCTACGCCGCCATGGTGGAGAACCTCGACGGCAACATCGGCCGGCTGCTCGACGCCCTCGATCGCACCGGCGACGCCGAGGACACCATCGTCGTCTTCACCTCCGACAACGGTGGATTGTCCACCGCGGAGGGTTCATCGACCAGCAACCTCCCCCTGAAACAGGGCAAGGGCTGGACCGAGGACGGCGGTATCCGCGTACCGCTGATCGTACGGTGGCCCGGGGTGGTGGCCGCCGGCACGCGGATCAGCGAGCCGGTCACGAGTCCCGACTTCTACCCGACGCTCCTGGCCGCCACCGGCCTGCCCCCCATACCGGACCAGCACGTCGACGGTGTGGACTTCGGACCGGCCCTGCGCGGCGAGCCGTTCGCACGCGGCCCGCTCTTCTGGCACTACCCGCACTACAGCAACCAGGGCGGGCGTCCGTCGGCCGCGATCCGCGACGGCCGGTGGAAGCTGATCGTGTCGTTCGAGGGCGACCCCGCCCGGCTGTACGACATCGTCGCCGACCCCGGCGAGCAGATCGATCTCGCCGCGCAGCGCCCCGAGCTCGCCGCCCGGATGCGCGAACCGCTGTCACGCTGGCTCGACGACACCAAGGCGCTGCTACCCGAACGCAACCGGCAACCGGAACCGTTCGCCGAGCTCCCCCCGTGACACCTCGTACGGCTGGAGGTCATCAGTGGCCCGCCACGGCACCCGACGGCCCCACTGTGCTGGTGTTCCTCACCGGCCAGCAGCGCTTCGACAACACCGGTTCACCCGGCAGTCCGCTCGAGCCCACCGCCGCGGGTGCCGCCCCCGGTGTCGCCGCCGCTGAACCAGCCGCCACAGGCGCCTGGCCGACGTCCTGCGACGCCGAGGCTGCGGGCTACCGGCTGATGCGCGTGCTCGATCTGCCCACCGCCGCGAACTGGCGGGAGACCATCCCGCCGTACACATTCGACGACACCGCCGGCCTCTCTGGTGGTGGCGACCGGGTCGGCTACTGCCTGGAGCTCACCACCGAGGCGGGTACGACCTGGGTGTGGGCGTCGATGGAGGCGCTGAGCGCCGACCCCGGCGACCTCGGCCTGCCGCCCCGCATGGAGCAGGCGCGGCACCAGTTCGTCGACGACCTGACGGTCGCCTCCAACGTGCCCGGCGTGCAGCAGATCGAAGATGGCTCCGGCTGGGTCGAGATGTGGCCCCATCAGTACGACGCGACGGGTTCCGGACAAGTCCCGGGAGCGTCCGAGATCACCCGCGATGCCGACGACGCGGTCCCGTGGGCGAACGGGTACGGCTCGTTCCAGGTACACGCGTTCGCCGACGCGGGCGACGCTGGCGGCCCGCAGGCCGCTGACGCTCCTGCCGCGACTCCGGTGCTGGCCGTCAACGCCTTCACCACCGCCGGCCCTCAGACGATGGACCTCGGCATCGGCGCCGGCCCGCGCGAAATCCCCGACTGGACGTCCGCCCAGAACGCCGGCGACTACACCGCCCGTCGGCTCACCTTCTACGCCCGGCCCTCGCTGGTCCGGGTAGACGCCGCCCCGATTTCGCGGCAGGTGGTCCCCCGCCCGGGCCGAACCGCCACCAGCGTGTCGGTGCCGGTCAGCGGTGTGGCAACCGATCCGGCCGTCACCGCGGTAGAGCTGCGGACCACCCGCGACGGCCGGCAGACGATCCAGCGGGCCACCGTGCCGCCGGCGGCGCCGCGGTTCTCGTTCACCGTCTCGCTGCCCGTGGCGCTGACGTCGACCGATCTGGAACTTGTCGCGCTCACCGCCGGCGGCGACGGCAACCGCGTCGGCCGCGCGGTCGACGTCGTCGCCGGTGACGTCATCATCGTGCAGGGCCGGTCGAACGCGCAGAAGGGCCGGCAGCCGAACTCGACGTCGTCGGAGGCGGACCGGTCCCGGTGGGTACTTACTGAGGTCTCGGGTGCACTCCAGCGCAAGGGGAGGTCAGCAGGGACGGCGGCGCTGGGCGGGGTCGGTTTCGGCGGTGATGCGCGCGGAGGCCTCCTCACCGAGCCGTACGTAGCGGCCGTCCCCGGCCCGTTGCTAGATCGCGGCCTTGTCGAGAATGGCGGCCACTTCATCGGCCCTGAACAGGAACCCTACGTGTGAGGTGTCCAGGGTGTGCACGTCGTAGGGGTTACCGGGCGTCAGGGCGTCCGCTTCGGCGATCAGCCTGTCCTGCATGGCCACCGGCAGGGTTCGGTCGCCGGCGAGGCGGATGTAGGTGCGGGCGATGGTGCCCCAGGTGCCGGCGTCGACGCGGGCGTCGGCCGTCATCACCGCGATCGATTCGTCGGGCTGCAGGATGTTGAGGAAGGCCTGGAACTGCTCGTCGGTGACGTCCGCCAGGGTCGCGGCCTTGAGCGCGTCGAGCAGGTCCTTGTCTGCGGTGCGGTAGTTGGCCCGGCCGACACCGAGCTGGGACGGGTCGCCGACGTTGAACGCGTACAGCGGTCCCATCAGGTTGTCGGCGAACTCGGGTTCCTGCATGTACTCGATCGGGTTGGCGCGCTGCACGCACGACCAGGCGGAGATGTAGACGAGCCGATCCACCAGTTGGGGGATGGCGTTGCCCGCACCGGTGATGGTCAGGCCGCCGAGGCTGGCCGCCACCAGCACCACGGGCCCGTGCTCGGCCACACGCCGGACCACGTCGGCGACCATGTCGACGTTGTCCTGCAGGGTGACCCCGGCCAGCGTGGACGGCTCGGCCGCCCACGCCTCGAGGTCCTGGGGGGCCTGGTAAGCGAGCGGGTACTGCGCGTCGAGGCCATGGCCCGGCAGATCGACGGCGAAGCTGCGACCCGTACGCGACACGAGCTCTCACGAACTGCTCCTGTCAGCGGCGAAATGTCCTATGAATGTCCTGCTGGTTACCTGGGCGCCAAGCCTTCTTGGACATTAGCGTGAATGACACACGGGTGACGAAATTCTCGGCACCTCCAGACATACGTCTGTCTCAATCGCGTGGAACCGAATTGGCGGTCGCTTCTCTGCTGGGCAAGTAGTGGTCGCCTATACCGGTTCCGCGCTTGACGTAGCCGGCCGTATGACGATCAAACGACTAAAGGAAGCGGAGAAATGAAGCGAAACGTCACCGGAAGAATTGCCATTACCGCCATCGGCGGCCTCACGGCTCTTCTACTCTCCGTCAGTCCCGCACAGGCCAAGGAGACGGCAGGTCACTGGTACGGCCCCTACTCCACTCAGGGAATTTGCGAATACTGGAGGAACGGTGTGCAGGCAGGTGGGACACAGACCCATCCCTGCTTTTATGACCTGGGCTGGTACTTCTGGGCAGCGTCCTGAGCGGTCAGTACTCCCAGCCGCATGCCCATCGCTAGTGCTGCGTTCCTCAAAGGGAGTATGAGGTGCCCCGCCTCCTCCGGACAGCTTCCTGACGATCACTTCACGATGCGAGCTGTCGGCTCAGGTACTCGTTGTGGACCTCAAGTGGAGTCCGGTACCCATTTGCGGAATGAAGCCTGCGCCGATTATAGAAGCCCTCGATATATTTGACAACCTCGCGCCGTGCTGGCCTCGCTGTAGTCCTGGGGAAATTTCCAACGGATTTGCCTGACCTGCACTGACGGGCCCGTTCCGTTTGTTGATCACTTCCGCTACGGTTCGTACGGTCCTGACCGGTGGCGGTGTGGGGGTGGTCGATGTCGACCCGGATGTTCTCCGAAGACCAGCTGGAGCGGTTGCGGTCGTACCCTGATATCGGCCGGGACGATCTGATCCGGTACTTCACCCTGACGCCTGCCGACGTCGCCTTCATCGACCCGGGCCGTGGCCGGGGCCCGACCGACCGATTAGGCCTTGCCGTCCAGCTCGCCACGTTGCCCTGGTTGGGGTTCGTGCCGGATGAGGTGGGCTCGGCGCCGCAGGTGGCCGTGGCCAGGTTGGCCGAGCGGCTGGGGGTGGATCCGGCCGTTCTCGCCGTGTACGGTCAGCGGGAGCAGACACGCAGCGATCATCTGCGGTTGGTGGCCGGCTATCTGGGCTGGAAGAGCGCTCCGGCCGGGAGCACGGCGATGAAGGAACTGGAGCAGTTCCTGCTGGACCGGGCGATGGAACACGACTCGCCGACGTTGCTGTTCAACCTGGCCACCGAATATCTGATGGCGGCCAAGACGATCCGGCCGGGCGTGACGATGCTGGCCAAGATGGTGGCCACCGCCCGGACCAGCGCCACCGCGCTGACCTGGGAGAAGGTGGCGCACCTGCTGACCGACGAACGGCGCGGGGATCTGGACCGGCTGCTGGTCTATGACGCCGGGCTGAAGATGACCCGGCTGGCCTGGCTGATCAAGGCAGCCACCGACGCCAGCGCGACCTCGGTCAAGACCGCCGTCGACAAGCTGCTCTACTTGCGCAACATGGACGCCCACATCCTGGACATGTCGGTCCTGGCGGCCGAGCGGCGCCGCTTCTTAGCCTCGGTGGGCCGCCGCTCAACCAACCAGGCGCTGGAACGCCGCGAGGAGCAGCGCCGCTATCCGATCTTGCTGGCGGTGGTCACCCAATCCGCGATCGACCAGGTCGACGAGGTGGTGATGCTGTTCGACCAGGCCGTGTCCGCCCGGGAATCGCGAGCCAAGTCCAAGACCGACGAGGCATTGATCGAACGGGCCAAGGCCGGTGAGGCCCGCCAGCTGCTCCTAGACGTGATCTTGCCGGTGCTCGCCGACCCAGCCATCCCCGACGAACAGATCGGCGGCCTGCTGCGCAACACGATCGGGAAGCAAGCTGCGCGAGGTCGTCACCGAAGGCTGGAAGAAGCTGCCCCGCGATCACGGCCGGCTCTCGGCGCTGCACGCCTCCTACACCTACCTGCGCCAGTTCACCCCTCAGGTGCTGGCGGCGATCGCCTTCCAGGCAGTACCGGCACCGCGGATCTGATGGAGGCGGTGGCCATCTTGAAGCGGCTGAACGAGAGTGGTGGCCGCAAAGTGCCCGAAGGCGCCCCCACCTCGTTCGTGCCGGCCCGCTACGCCGAGTACCTGGCCAAGGCGCGCAAGGACGGTGATGAGACCGCCTACCGTCACTATTGGGAGCTCTGCGTGGTGCTGGCGCTGCGCGACGGGCTGCGCTCCGGCGACGTGTTCGTGCCGGGCTCGCGACGCTACGCCGACCCGGCCACCTACCTGTACACGCCCGAGCAGTGGGCGCCGCGGCGCGCGGACTTCTGCAAGCTGGTCCGTAAGCCGGCGGATGCGGCCGAGGCGATCGAACAGGGCAAAGCCGAGCTGCACGCCGCGCTGACCGACCTGGACGCCACCCTGGCCCAGGCGCTGCCGGAGGACACCGGCGCGGTCCGGCTCGACGACGACAAGCTGGTGATCCCGCCGCTGTCGGCCGAGGACGTGCCCGCCGAGGCCAAGGAGCTGAAGGCCGAGTTGGCCGGGATGCTGCCGTTCGCGCCGATCGCCTCCCTGCTGATCGAGCTGGACGTGCGCACGCACTTCCTGGACTGCTTCACCCACGCTGGCGGCCGCAAGCAAGCCCGGTCGGCCGATCTCAAGCGCAACATCCTCAGCGTGCTCATCGCCAACGCCACGAATCTGGGGTTGTCCAGGATGGCGGAGGCCTGCGGCATACCGTACGACGTGCTGCGCTGGACGCAGGAGTGGTACGTGCGTGAGGAGACGCTGCGCGAGGCCAACACGGTCATCGTCAACCACCACCACGGGCTGGACCTGGCCAAGGTGTTCGGCGGCGGCACCATGTCGAGCTCGGACGGGCAGCGTTTCCTGGTTCGTGGGAAGAGCACGACCGCCCGGGACATGACCATCCACGGCGGCCAGGTGCTGTCGTCCTACACGCACGTGTCCGACCAGCACTCCACCTTCGGCACCAAAATCATCGTCCCCAACGCCCGCGAGGCGCACTTCGTGCTGGACGACTTCCTGGGCAACGCCACCGACCTACCGCTGTTCGAACACGCGACAGATACCCACGGCGTCACCTTAATCAACTTTGCCCTGTTCGACCTGGTGGGCAAGCTGCTGTCCCCGCGCATCCGCGACCTCGGCAAGATCACCCTGATCCGGGACGAGACGCCCACGGACACGGTCAAGCGCTACCCGAACGCCGGTCCCCTGCTGAGCGCCCGCTGGAACGAAGACCTCATCACCGAGTGCTGGCCGGACCTGCTGCGCATGGCCGGGTCGCTGAAATACGGCCAGGCCACCGCCTCGCTGGTGGTGGGCAAATGGTCGGCCGCCTCCCGGCAGAACACCCTGGCCACGGCGCTGAAGGAGTGGGGCATGCTGCGCCGTACCCTGCACGCGGCGAAGTATCTGTCGGATCCGGCCTACCGCCGCAAGATCGCCCGCCAGCTGAACAAAGGTGAGAGCCTGCACGCGCTGCGCCGGGACCTGCACTACGCACAGCAGGGAGCCGTCACCAAGCCGGCCTTGGCCGATCAGACGGACCAGGCGTGGTGCTTGACCGTTTTGACCAACGCCGTCATCAACTGGACGACCGAGTACTACTCCCTGGCGGTGCGGCAGCTGCGGGCGACCGGCCGGGACATTCACGACGCGCTGCTGGCCCACATCTCTCCGGCGCACAGCGAGAACGTCAACTTCTTCGGCGTCATCACCGTGGATGTCGAGGCGGAGCTGGCCAAGCTGGACGGCGGCGGCTGGAGACCGCTGCGCCCGGCAACTGCGGCTGCGGTGTGACCCCGCGGCGCGGGCTATCGTCGTGCTTACGGCCCGGTCTGCGTGAGCCGGACGATGAGCTGGAGCGTGCCGTAGGCGGCCGTCATGTTCTCGGCGGCGAATCGCTACGGTGCGCCCGCTTCGGGTGGTGCCAGGAACGAGGGGGCAAGGTCCGCCGAGCGCGGCTCGGGTTGGAGTCGTTCAGGTCTTGTTGTCGGTGAACCGACGATCATCGCCCAGAACGGCGCTTCCACCCGCAGCAAGGCAGTTGCCTGACCCGTGGGACAGTCCCGGCCTCTCGCGACGGCCGGGCTCTGTCTCTCGTTCGGGGTGACCGTTCGCGTCAGGCCAAGATGGCTGGTCACTGTGACTTCTGCCGAGGCCGAGGCAAGTCCGGTGGCACGTCGTTGTGGGGGTGCTGACGGCCGGGATGCGGGGCGGCGGGGAGAGCAGGCAGTTCGGCGGCCGCATTCCCCAGGGGTGCGGCACTAGCGAAACCAGGTCGCACGGCCGGTCGTCATCCGGTGGCCTGGCAGGTGGTGCCCGGGGGCGGGAGCCTCAAGCTGGTGAAGTAGCGGTTGACGTGGGCGGTGACGCAGCCGCCCTTGCCGTAGACGTAGAGCGCGTGGCCGTGTCCGTCGTACCGGACGCTCGAGGAGCCCGGCACGTGGCGGATGATGCTGGCGACCTCGTCGTGGTCGGTCCAGCTGCCGACTCCGAGGAAGGGCACCAGGCCGCTGGGGGGCAGCGGCGCCGGCGGGTTGGTGACGGGAGCGGGCCAGCCGACGCAGCCCAGCGGCCACCACGCCCGCTGCCCCGCGAAGTTCGGCGACAGCTCTTGCGCCCTGCGCACTGCCCTGCGGTAGGCCGCGTAGCTCTCATACACTCGGCCGTCGAGGCAGGAGGTCATGTTCTGCCCGGCGAGCGAGGGGAGCTTGGGGCTGCCCGTGGCTCGCCGAACGTACTCGGCGAAGCCGGAGGCGTCGCCCTCGGCGGCCTGCTTGATCGTCTCGGCCAGCTCGACCCAGCGCGGGACGTCCGGTTCCGGGCCGGGCGAGGTGAAGTTGGGGGCAGCAGTCACCTTCAGGTCGAACCCCGTGTAGGCGGCCCCCGTCGGGTCGTTGTGCACCGGCACGGGTGAGCGGTCGGCGGCGACCACCAGCCGGCGCCACACCTCGCTGGCGTCCGGGCCGTGCAGTGCGCAGGCCGTGGCCGAACGGCACCAGGCGGCGAACCGCTCTAGTTGCTTCTCCGCCCTCTGATACATGGAGGGCTCCCTGGCCGCCGTCTCCTCAACATGGCTGACGGTGCCGTCCATGACCATGGCGCGGATGCGGGAGGGGAACAGGCGGGCGTAGGCCATCGCGGGATGTCCGCCGTAGGAGGTGGCGAGGAAACTCAGCTGCTGCTCGCCCATCGCGGTGCGGACGGCCTCGATGTCGCGGGCGACGGAGGCCGAGTCCATGTGGTCGAAGAAATCCGGGTCTGCCGACCGGCACCGCTGCGCGTGTTCGCGGTTGGTCCGGGCGAGCGCGGCGTACTCGGCACGGGTGTCCGGCAGGGTGATGTAAGGGCCGGTGGCCAGGCACTCGTACGGCAGCACGCCGCCGGGCTTGACGGTGTTGCGCGGGTCGAAGCTGACCACGTCGAAGCGGTCACGTAGCTTGGTGAACCTCCCGTGGAACTGCTTCAGCTCATCGATGCCCGACGCGCCGGGGCCGCCGGGGATGGAGAACACCGTGCCGATCCGGCGTGCCGCACCGGAAGCGGGAAACATCGCGACTGGCACGGTGATCTTCCGTCCCGCGGGCTCCGTCCAGACGAGGGGCACCTGGACGGAGGCACAGCGCATGTCCTTTGGGGCGTCCTTGTCGGTACACGGCCCCCAGGCCAGCGAGGACGGGCCGGAGCCGGCCGAGTCTGCGGCGGCGGGCACCGCCACCAGAGCGGTCAGGAGCGTGGCGGCCGCTCCAACGGCCGCCACCTTTAGGCGTCCCTTCGGCGCGGTCACCGTCGCGCCCGCCGTCAGCGCGGCGGCAACGTAGACGACGAGCAGCGCGGCCGCCGCCCCCGAAGGCAGCAGGCCGCCGCCCACCCCGGCGATCTGCGACGGCAGATTCTCCATCATGTACGAGCCCACCTGCGAACGCAGCGGCGACGGCAGCGCCTGGGCGACGATCGGGATCACCAGGAAGAACATGACGAGCGCGACCAGACTGCCAGGGGTGGACCGGATCGCCGCGCCCACACCGAGCCCGATCAGCGCCGCGGCCGTCATGGACAGCCCCGCGAGGACCACCGTGGCGAGCACGCCCGGCTCCGAAAGCGGGGTGCCAAGGGTGCCCCCGTCAAGCAGCATCTGACCGGCGCGGTCGCCGAGGACGGCCTGGGCGGCCAGATGCATGGCGAACGCCAGCACCTGGCCGACGACCAGGGTGACCGCGGCCAGACCGGGGATCTTGGCGAATAGGAACACCTGCCGCCGCGGCACCGCCGCCAGGCTCGTGCGGATCATCCCTGTGGCGTACTCGGAGGTGATCGAGAGCGCGCCCAGCGTGCCCAGCACAAAGTAGGCGACCGGCAGCCCGGTGCCCAGCCCGGCGCCGTTGCTGGCGAAGCGCAGCCGCTCTTCGAACGTCTGGCGGTCGAACCCCCGGCCCACCAGGTACGCCACCCCAGCGCAGACCAGCACGGCGAGGACCGAGACGGCCAGCAAGTAGACGTTGGAGCGGAGCGAGCGGAGCTTGTACCACTCTGAGGCGATCACGTCCCTCATCGGGTCGCCTCCGAGACGGTTGCGGTGGTGGCAGGGCGGGCGCCGTACTGGACGCTGTCCTCGGTCAGCTCCATGAACGCCTCCTCCAGCGAGGCGCTGCGCGGCGTCAGCTCCCGCAGCGCGATGCCCGCCCGCAGGGCCAGCTCGCCGATCTCGGTCGCGTCCATGCCCCGCACCGTCAGGTCGCCGGGTGCCAGGGCGTCGGCGGTCACGCTCGCGCCGTGCGCGCGCAGGGTCTGCGCCAGCCGGTCCGGGCGCGCCGTGCGGACCAGCACGTCGCGCTGGAACCGTGCGGCGAGCGCGTCCGTCGTCGTATCGGCGATCAGCCGGCCGCGCCCGATGACGACGACGTGGTCGGCGGTGAGGGCCAGCTCGTTCATCAGATGGCTGGACAGCAGGACGGTGCGGCCCTCGGCCGCCAGTGAGCGCAGCAGGTCGCGGATCCAGCGGATGCCCTCCGGGTCGAGGCCGTTGAGTGGCTCGTCGAACATGAGCACCGCCGGGTCGCCGAGCAGCGCACCCGCGATGCCGAGGCGCTGCTTCATGCCCAGGGAGAACCCGCCGATCCGCCGGTCCGCCACGTCGGTCAAGCCGACCTGGTCGAGCACGACGGCCACCCGCTTCAAGCCGATGCCGTTGCTGCGTGCCAGGCAGCCAAGATGGTCGCGCGCCGTACGCCCGCCGTGCACCGCCCCGGCGTCCAGCAGCGCTCCCATCGTGCGCATGGGCTGGCGCAGCGACGCGTACGGGCGCCCGTCCACCAGCGTCTCACCCGCGGTGGGGATCTCCAGCCCGAGTACGGCCCGCATGGTCGTGGACTTGCCAGCTCCGTTCGGCCCCAAGAATCCGGTCACTAGGCCCGGTTTGACCGTGAAGGTCAGGTCGTCTACTGCGAGCGTGCGGCCGTATCGCATGCTCAGCCCTCTCACTTCGATCACGTCTCATCCTTGTCCGCCAGGTCAGGCCGATCAGCTCGGTCCGATCGGCGGGACCAGCCTCGCGGTCCGGGGCTCTGGCCTCCATGGGCGTCGGCCCACCGGCCAGGGTGGGAAATCGCCACCTCAAGGGGTAGGGCCAGCCCCACCGTCTTCTCCTCGCCGGCAGGGCAGACTGCACCTGTGATGGGGATACGACCCGCGTTCGGCGGGCCGGCGCGGCAGGCCGTCAATGCTTTGGCGGGGTACGCGCGGAACGGGGTGAGCAGCCTGGCGGCGCTGGCGCTGAACGCGGTCACCGGCCTTGCGGCGCTGGTGGTGCTCGCTCTGGTGCTGGTGAGCGCCGCCCTCGTGCCGGTGGCCGGTTTCGGGCGGGCGCCGCTCGGCCTCGGGCTCGCTCTCGTCCACCGCCTGGCCGCCTACCAGCGCCGCTGGGCGGGCCGGGTGCTCGACAGGGACGGCGCCGCAGGGAGCCACCGGTGCGAAACCGACCGGCCATTGCGGGCCACTGCGGTGCCGGAACCGCGCCGGCGCGGCACGCTGCGTGAACTGGGCTGGCTGGCCGTGCACGTCGTCACGGGCCCTGTCCCGGTGGTGGCGGTGTGGGCGATGCTGGCCGCCCTGGACTACGTCTGGTTCCGGCTGCGGCCGGCGGAGACGAGCACGCTGAACACGTTCGCCCTCAGCTTCTCCATCGTGGCCATCGCGGCCGTCGCCCTCATGGCCATGCCCCTGTTCCGCATCGGGCAGGCACGACTGACGCGACGGCTGCTGGATGGCGGCACAGCGACGGACGCGCGGATCCGGTCGCTTACCGCGTCGCGGGCCGCGGTGGTCGACGCGCGCGCCGCCGAACTGCGGCGCATCGAACGCGACCTGCACGACGGCGCGCAGGCCAAGCTGATCGCCGTCCGCATGCACCTGGGGCTGGCCCGCGGCTCCCGTGATCCGGGCGAGATGGTCCGCATGATCGACGAGGCGCGGGAGGTCGCCGGCCAGGCGCTGACGGACCTGCGTGACCTGGTGCGCGGCATGCATCCCCCGGTGCTGTCCGACCGGGGTCTGGCTGGCGCCATCGAGGCGTCCGCGCTGCTGTGCCCGATACCGGTCGAGGTCGACATCGATCTGCCCGGCCGCCCGCAACCGCCCGTGGAGTCCGCTGTCTACTTCGCCGTCGCAGAGGCGCTGGTCAACGTGGCCAAGCACAGCGGCGCCTCACGCGCATGGGTGCGGCTGCGGCACACCGCCGGCGTGCTTCGCATGACCGTGGGCGACAACGGGTGCGGCATGGTGCGTTGTGACGGTGGCACCGGAGTGCGCGGCATCGAGGACCGCCTGTCCGCCTTCGACGGCTCGCTCACGGTGAGCAGCCCTCAAGGCGGCCCTACCGTACTGACCATGGAGGTCCCGTGCGCGTTGTCATAGCCGAAGACCTGACACTCCTGAGGGACGGGCTGGTCCGCCTGCTGTCGGCGAACGGCTTCACCGTCGTGGAGGCCGTGGACAACGGTCCCATGCTGCTGGAGGCGCTGGTCCGGCACCGCCCGGACGTGTCCGTGATCGACGTGCGGCTGCCGCCCGGCTTCACCGACGAAGGACTAAGCGCCGCGATGGAAGCGCGCAGCCGGATCCCGGGGCTGCCCGTGCTGATCCTCTCGCAGTACGTGGAGCAGCTCTACGCCAGGGAGCTGTTGTCCGACCGCTCCGGCGGGGTGGGTTACCTGCTGAAGGACCGGGTGGGCGACGTCGACCGGTTCGTCGACGCGGTCCGCCAGGTCGCCGGGGGCGGCACGGCGATGGACCCGGAGGTGGTCTCCCAGCTGCTGACCCGCCGCAGCCGCGACGAGCCGCTGGCCGCACTGACCCTCCGGGAGCGTGAGGTGCTCGCGCTGATGGCGGAGGGCATGTCCAACCTGGCCATCGCCGCCCGCTTCCAGGTCACCGACAAGGCGGTCGGCAAACACACGAACAACATCTTCGCCAAGCTCGGCCTTCCTCCGTCCGACGACCACAACCGGCGCGTCATGGCGGTGCTGGCCTACCTGCAGGCCGCACCCGCACCATCACGACCACCGGTGTAGCGCTCACGTGAATTGCTTGGAACAGTGGTGAGCCGATGGTTATCTAGGGTTGGAGGCCCCTTCCAGCAGGTCAGAGGATGATGATCTCGTCTTCCACGTAGTCCAAGTTGGCCAAGCACGGCCCGGACCCCAGAAGAGCCGGGCGTGCGGAGAGCGCCTCGAGGTCGCTAAGAGAGCGTCGCGGCACTCCGACGGTGCTGATGTGACTACGGTTCGTGGCTATGCCATCTCAGTCAAACTCGGCAACCAGGTCGTATGCCTGTGTCTCCCGTGACTGATGGGCCACAATGGCCCGATGTCTGCTATGCCCGAGAAGTATGTTAGACGAGGGCCAGGCGGACGACCTCGTCCCCGGCGATGCGCAGGAAATCACGTCAGGGAGTTGCGAAGCGCGCGGCGATCGTCCGGGCTGCTTCGTCGACCGCTCGCGACTGCTCTTCCTTGGTGATCGACCACGTACCGTGCGTGAGGCGCGGCCAGAAGATCGCGGACGCGATCATGCCGAGGAACTCGGATGCCAGATCCGGATCATCGATGTCGGCGCTTCTTGCGGAGTGTGCCTCCCGCAGATAGCGCCCCCGCGCCTGCAGCACAGGCAGCGTGCCGAAGTCGAAGGTCCGCTCGCGCAGTTCGGGGAAGTGGTGCGATTCGGCGATCACGGTTCGCATCAGGGCGACCATGCGAGGACGAGTCAACAGTTCCGAATACGCGCGACCTAGCACCACCAAGCCCGCGTAGAGGTCGCCGGTCGGGATCTCGACCGGTTCCGGAGCCGGCGATCCGCCTGCCGCGAGCACCGTTGCCTCGAAGAGCTCGGCCTTGGTCGGGAACTGCTTGAAGAGCGTCGCCTTGGACACCCCTGCGCGCTCGGCGACACGTGCCAGTGGCGTGCGGTCGTACCCGAACTCCAGGAAGAGCTGCGCGGTGGCGCCGAGGATCGCGGCCGTCAGGCTGGCCACGCAAGCGGCCGGGGACGGCTGGGTCAGCCTGCTCGGAGGAACCATCTCACGACAGTGCCTGCGGCTCGGTCTCGTCGACGAGCTCCACCTGGACGTTGCGCCGGTCCTGCTCGGCGACGGCATCTCGCTGTTCGCAGGCCTTGGGCGGCACATCGAGCTTGAGCGCCTCGATACATCAGCCTTCGCGAGTGAGGCTCATCTTCGCTACCGAGTCCTCCGTTAGCCAGAGTTGCAGGTCCTCCGAGCTATCGGGTCCGCCACGAGCCCTCGTCACTTGTCCGAGCCCACGCGACCCTAAAAAAAAAAAAAAACAGGATTTGGGAAAGATTTTACAAAAGACGGACACGAAGAAAATGACTTGATTGTATTTGATAAGAAGGATTTTTCGAAACAAGAGTTATGTAAGAACGACAATACCATTGCCACAGGAGAAGGGCTTACGATCAATGGAACCA
>NZ_SMKP01000247.1:0-13359 GCF_004349015.1 Nonomuraea diastatica | reverse complement strand
GTGGGACGCTTCGTGATCGGGGGGAAGGGCGGGACGTCGCCGGGCACGCGCTCGGAGAAGGCGGGCCAGTCGAGCGGGTCCAGGTCGCTGGGGTACGGCGTGCGCACCACGAGGATGGCGGCCGCGACCAGCATGAGCACGCCGAGCAGGACGCCGGTGACCATCAGCGCCCGCCCGCGCCACCCGCCCTCGTCGGCGGGCGCGGCGGGCCCAGGTCCACGGCGCGATCCAGTCATCCCTCACATGCTAGAGATGTGTCGCAACGATCGGGCAATGTGCTGGCAAATCACCAAAAATCCAGGATGATCCTGATGTCCGGTGGCGAGCTCAGCACGTGCACAACAGTCCGCGCAGCGCCGTCTCCAGGCACAGGCCGGATCGCGCAGGGCGCGGCCACGGGAAACGCACCAGCGATTCGTCCACCCGCACGGTCGCCCCGAACCGGTCCAGCTCCCACAACCACACCTCGCCCGCCTGCTCGCCCAGTTGCTTGGACACGCCGGCCGTGAGCTGCGGCCGGTGCGAGGCGTTGACGTGGGCGAGCACCTGCTCGGCCGTCTCGGCCAGCGGGTCGGGCGCCGCGCCCAGGTAGTCGTCGGCGTCGAGCATCCCCGACTCCTGCCCGGTCAGGTAGACGACCTGGCCGACGTCCAGCCGCAGCAGCCGGGGCGCGTCCGGCTGCCCGAAGCGCTCCAGCGCCTTGAACAGGCTCTCGTCCGGGCAGTGCGTCGCCACCGCGACCGCCGACGAGCGCGCCTCGCCCTCTGGAACGGCCTCCGCCCAGCCCTGCACCTCGATCAGCCCGCGCGGGTGGGTGACGGAGCCCAGTTGCCGCATCGCCGTCAGGTTCACCGCCACGACGGCGTCGTCGCGCAGGCCGTGCAGCGTCTCCCCGGGCAGCACCAGGAGCACCGGACGCCCGCGCTCGTCGACCCCTCCGCGCGCGGGGGACGGGGCGCCGTCGACGGACAGCTTGGCGACGCCGGCGGTCGCGGCGAGGGTGCGGACCCGCTCGGGGATCGGCAGCATGACGCCTCCTTGGGGGCAGGAATCGTGTGTTAGGTTAGGCTCGCCTAAGTAAGGAATACCTAATCACATCGAGGTGAACGTGCGCTACACCGGTCCGAAGGTGCGACTGTCACGTCGCGCGGGCGTCCCGCTGACCAGGAAAGCCGTCCGCTACTTCGAGCAGCGCCCCTACCCGCCTGGCGAGCACGGCCGTAAGACGAACCGCCGCACCGCCGGCGACTACGGCCTGCGGCTGATGGAGAAGCAGAAGCTGCGCTGGTACTACGACGTGTCCGAGCGGCAGTTGCGCCGCTACTGGGACCTTGCTCTGCGCAAGCCGGGCGCGTCCGGCGCCGAGCTGGTCACGCTGTTGGAGAGCCGCCTGGCCTCGCTCGTGCTGCGCGCCGGGCTGGCGCCGTCCATCTACGCGGCCAGGCAGTACGTCAACCACGGTCACATCGCCGTGGACGGCCGCAAGGTGGACATCCCCAGCTACCTGGTCAGGCCGGGACAGGTCGTCACGGTGAGGGAGCGCTCGCGCAGGATGCAGCCGTTCGTGGCCGCCGCCGAGGGCGTGCACGCCGACGATCGGATCGCCCCCTACCTCGCCGTCGACCACGCCGACCTCCGTTTCACGCTGACGCACCGGCCGGAGCGCGAGCAGATCAACGTCCCGGTGGACGAGCAGCTCGTCGTGGAGTTCTACTCCCGCTAGCGCTCAGTCCAGGGCCCGCTGCGCGCGCAGCTCGGCCAGCTCCTTGCGCAACTCGGCGAGCTCGTCGAGGATGCGCTGGGTGTTGTGGTCGCTGGTGTCCTCCCTGGCGGCGGCGCGCTCCTTGGAGTTCTCCTCGTCCATCGCGCTGACCACGACCGCGAGGAACAGGTTCAGCACGACGAACGTGCACACCAGGATGAAGATCGTGAAGAAGATCCAGGCCGTCGGATGGCGGTCCATCACCTCTCTGGCGATGTTGCCCCAGTCGTCACCCGTCATCGTCTGGTAGAGGGTGAACAACGACGTGGGCAGGCTGCCGAACCTGGCGGGGGCGGCCTGCCCGTAGAGCTTGGTGGCCATGACGGCGGCCACGTAGAGCACCAGGGAGAGCAGCACCACGATCGAGCTCATTCCCGGCAGCGCGCGCAGCAGCGCCGAGACCACGCGGCGCAGGCTCGGCACGACCGACAACAACCGCAGCGCGCGCAGGATGCGCAGGGAGCGCAGCACCGACAGGCCGCCGGTCGCCGGGACGAGGGCGATCGCGACGATCACCGCGTCGAAGATGTTCCACGGGTCGCGGACGAACGCCGAACGCTCGGCGTAGACCTTGGCCAGCAGCTCGACGACGAAGATGTAGAGCGCGACATGGTCGATGAGGGTGAGCAGGTCGCCGTGGCGCTCGACCACCCGAGGGAAGGTCTCGAGTCCCAGAACGGCCGCGTTGGTCAGGATGACGGCGACGATGAATCGCTGGAAGTGCCGGTGGGCGAGGAAGTCGCGCATGCGTTCACGCACGGGGGTAGGCTCCTAAGGCAATGATCGTCTTGCCCCACCATGATGGCGCAAGATGATCAAGCAGGAGACTGTGGTAGAAAACCACACGACACGAAGCAGGGAAGGGGCCGGGCGACATGTCCTATCCGCATTACGGCCCGTCCTATGGCCCGCCTCCCCAGAGTCACCCCAACGGCACCGCCATCCTCGTGCTGGGCATCCTGAGTCTGGTGGTCTGCAGCATCCTCGGGCCCTTCGCCTGGGTGATGGGCAACAGAGCACTGCGCGAGATCGACGACAGCGGTTATTACTACGAGAATCGCGGTTCGATCCAGGCGGGGCGCATCTGCGGCATCATCAGCAGCGTCCTGATGATGCTCACGTTCGGGTTCATCATCTTCGGGTTGGGGATGGCGTTCCTCACCGGCGGCTTCGAGAGTGGCGGCTAGCGCCGCCGGCCGTAGTCGCCGAGGCCCGGCTCCAGCAGGTCGAACGCCTTCTCCGCCTCCGCTCTGAGGTCGGGTTCGATGCTCTCCCACTCCTCTCCGGCGAGCCTCCTGCTCACCGAATAGTGGGTGAGCAACCGCGTCGTGGTGAGGATGTGCGCCGCGACGAGCCTGGGCCGGAGGTCGTCGGGACCGGCGTCGAGCTCGTCGGCGAGCGCCCGGGTCAGCGCCTGCTCCCGCAGCTCGTGCATCTCGCGTAGCCGGGCGACCAGAGCGGGGCTGGCGTCCACGATCCTGGCGAACACGTCGGCGCCCAGGTTGAACCCGTATCGCCAGTGCCGGGTGCCGATGGCGTCGAGGATGTCGCGCCGGAAGGCCCGCACCACGCTCTCTCCAGGCTCGCGCTCCCGGATCACCTGCACAGGGTGGTCCACGACCAGGTCCTGCCGGTCGGCGAACAGGTCCTCCTTGGTGCTGAAGTAGTTGAACACCGTGTTGACCGACACGTCGGCGGCGCGCGCCACCTCGGCCACGGTCACGTTGTCGAACCCCTTGGCCATGAACAGGCCCATCGCGATGTCGGCGATGCGCTCCCTGGTCTCGCGCTTCTTCCGTTCCCGCAACCCTTCACCCATGGCACCATCGTACCAATATTGCAGTTACACCAAATTTGTGGTTACCTCAATTTTGGAGGTGATGAAATGATCAAGGCTTCGGGTCTGAGCAAGACCTTCGACGGCGGCGTGGAGGCCGTCAGAGACCTCGGCATATCGGTGGAACCCGGCGAGATCGTGGGTTTCCTCGGTCCGAACGGCGCGGGCAAGACCACGACCATGCGCATGCTGACCACCCTGCTGCGCCCCACGTCCGGCACCGCCACGGTGGCCGGGCACGACCTGCGGGCCGATGCGAAGGAGGTGCGCAGGCACATCGGCTACGTCGCCCAGGGCGGCGGCATCCTGCCGACCGCGCCGCTCAAGGGAGAGCTCGAACTCCAGGGCATGCTCTACGGGCTGAGCCGCCGGGAGTCCGCGGCCAGGGCAGGCGAGATCCTGGCCAGGCTGGACCTCGCGGGGCTGGAGACCAGGCTCGGCGGCGCGCTCTCCGGCGGCCAGCGCCGCCGCTTCGACATCGCGTTCGCGCTGCTGCACGATCCGGCGCTGCTCTTCCTCGACGAGCCGACGACCGGCCTCGACCCGCAGAGCCGGGCCAACCTGTGGGGCCACATCCGCGCGCTGCGCCAGGAGAAGGGCATGACGGTGTTCCTCACAACCCACTACCTCGACGAGGCCGACGCACTCTGCGACCGGCTGCTCATCATCGACCACGGCCGGATCGTGGCCGAAGGCGCCCCGGCCGAGCTCAAAACCGGCGGACGCACGCTCGACGACGTGTTCCTCGACATCACCGGCAGGTCGCTGCGCGAGGAGAGCGCGCTGCCGGGGAAGGGCGTCTGATGCTCCGCGACACCTGGGTGCTGTTCCGCCACGGCGTCGGCGTCACGCTGCGGCAGAAGATCGGCATCGTCTTCGGCGCGGTCCAGCCACTGCTCTTCCTGGTGTTGTTCGGGCCCATCTTCACCACGTTCGGCACCTGGGAGACGCTCGTGCCGGGCCTGATCATCCAGCTCGGCTTGATGAGCATGGGGCTGGCCGGGTTCGGCGTCGTCTTCGAGAAACGCTCCGGCGTGCTGGAGCGGATGCGCGTCACCCCGGCCAGCCGGGTGGCGCTGCTGCTCGGGCGTGTGCTCACCAACGCGGTCACGCTGATCCTGCAGACGGTGCTGCTCCTGGCGGTCGCCTTCGCCTTCGGCCTGCGCGCACCCGCACTCGGACTGGTGGCCGGGTTCGTGCTGGTCGTCGTGCTCGGGCTGAGCCTGGCCGCGCTGTCGTACGCCGTCGCGCTGACGATGAACGAGCAGCTGTTCGCGCCGGTGATGTCCACGGCGGTGATCCCGCTCATCCTGCTGTCCGGCTCGTTCCTGCCGATGTCGATGGCGCCGGGCTGGCTCGACGCCCTCTCGCACGTCAGCCCGTTCCGGTATGTGCTGGAGGCGCTGCGCGACCTGTTCCACGGCCACTATCTGACGGGCACGGTCGGCGCGGGCGTGGCGGTGACCGCGGTCTTCGCCGTGATCGGCCTCACCGTCGGGACGCGTGTGTTCAACAGGGAGCACGCGTAAGGAGCGCGGGCGTGGCCGGACCCCACTCCGGCCACGCCCGCGCAGGTCAGGCGGCGCTTCTGGCGCGGCGCTGAAGGGCCGCGATGACGCCCGCCGGGTCCACGATCCCGTAGCCGTAACCGTAGTCGAACCCCACCTCGCTGCGGTCCTCCGCGGTGCGCCGCAGCAGCGCGCGCAGCTGGGCGGGCGACAACCTGTCCGCCGGCCACATGGTGCGCACCGCCGCCACGAGCCCGGCCGCCACCGGCGCCGCCGCCGACGTGCCCGAGTCGGGCGAGCCGGGGCCCAGCGCCCGGGACCCGGAGAAATGCGTGTACGCGCAGACGTCCGGCTTGCGGGCGGTCAGCCGTCCCGGCCCCTGCGAGGAATAGCCCACCCGCTCGCCGTTGACGTCGATGCCGCCGATCGACAGAGCCTTCGGATGGGAGTTGGCGCCCACGATGGGCCGCGCGGGGAAGGCGCACCGGCCGTCGGGGCACTCGCGGCCGCAGTTGCCCGCCGCGAACAGCACGTCCGCGCCCGCCCGGTCCAGGCCGGCCACCATCAGGTTGAACGGGTGGGCGGCGTTGTCGGAGTAGTTGCCGGGATGCCCGACGGGGAAGTCCCACTCGGGGGAGAACGACCCCCACGAGTTGCTCACCACCAGCGCCCTGGACCCCGCGGGCTGGGCGTCGAGCACGTTGCGCAGGTGCGCGAACGCCGACACCGCGTCCGACAGCAGCCCGTCCATCGCCGAGCCGCCCGGCCGGGTGGACAGCAGCACCGGGATGTCGATCAGCGACGCGTGAGGGGCCGCGATGAGCGCGTCGAACGCGCACATCGTGCCGTGGTCCACCTCGAACTCGCCCGGCGTGCCCGACACCCCCGGCGGGCTCCAGGAGCGCTCGGCGTCCAGCGTGACGCCCCTGCCGAGCTGCCTGGCCGTGTGGGCGGCGTTGATGCCGTTGTCGAGCACGGCCAGCGCGACCCCAGCGCCGTCGAGGCCCTCGGCATGCAGCCCGGGGACGTGCAGCAGGCGTTCGACGTCGTGCCAGTCGCCGGCCGGCGGATCGCCTCCGCACACCGGCGCGGACTCGATCACCGGATCGGCGAAGATGCCGACCACGTCGGGCCTGATGCCGGGAAGCAGCGTGACCCTGGAGGCCAGGTGGTCGTCGGAGATCGTGCCCCGGACCAGGACGGACGCGTCATCGGCGGCCAGTGAGAAGTCGAGCGGCTGATTGAGCGAGAGCGGGTCGCCGCCGGTCGAGGGGACCGGCCGCGGCACGGCCACGGGCACGAACGCGGAGTCGAGCTCGACGCCGGGCAGCCCGTCGGCGACGTCTGCCGTGGTGGCGGCCTGGCCGGGGTCGGCCACGGCCGCGACCAGGTCGGGAGAGGGACGGAGCTGGATCAGGACCCGCATGTGTCACCACCAACGTGTGTGGGGGAGCGAACGTCCCCAACATTCCTGCATCCGCCCGCCCGCGTCCAGCGGGTCTCACCGGTTTTGACCTGCGGAAATGCGCCAATCACCGCGAAGCGGACGACTTTTGTCCGCGGCTCGCCGGACTTCCGTGCCGGCGATCTTTTCACTACGGTGAGGCAGCATGACGCTGGAGGCGCGGAAGCCGGTCGACGACGAGGAGAAGGCTCACTGGCTGGCGGTGCGGCCGAGGCTCATCCTCGCCAGCGCCTTCATGCTCTTCCTCGAGCTGGCGCTGATCAGGTGGACCGGATCCAACATCGTCCACCTCAGCTATTTCACGAACTTCGTGCTGCTCGGCTCGTTCCTCGGCATCGGGCTCGGCTTCCTGCGCGTCGGCCGGTCACGACGGCAGCCCTACTACTCGCCCGTCGTGCTCGCCATCCTGGTCGTGGTCGTGCTGACCTTCCCGGTGACCGTCGACAGGAACACCGAGGGCGTTTTGTACTGGACGAGCCTGTCCACCAGCGGCCCGCCCGCGTGGCTGATCCTGCCGGTGATCTTCTGCGCCGCGGCGCTGGTGCTCATGGGCCCCGCCGAGCTCGTCGGACGTTGCTTCCCCGAACTGCCGCGCCTGGAGGCGTACCGCTACGACCTGATCGGCAGCCTCACCGGCATCGCCGCGTTCACCGCGCTGTCCTTCCTGAGCGCGCCGCCGGTGTTCTGGGGCCTGATCGCCGCGATCTGCTACGCGCTGCTGCTGGTGCCCCGGCCGCGCGCCCTCTACGTGGGCCTGGTGACCGTGCCCTCGCTGGCCGTCGTCGGGCTGCTGCTGGCCGAGACGCTGACCGCGGGGGCGATCTGGTCGCCGTACTACAAGGTCACGTTCAGGCAGCTCCAGCAGCTGGGCGTCGCCGTCACCGACATCGCGGTCAACGGCATCCCGCACCAGCAGGCCGTGCCCGCCACCGCCCGGCTGCAGTGGGAGCGCCAGTACGGCCTGCCGTACGAACGGACCACGAAACCGCCCAAGGATGTGCTCATCGTCGGCGCCGGCAGCGGCACCGACGTGGCGATCGCGCTGTCCAAGGGCGCCGCCCGCGTCGACGCCGTCGAGATCGACCCCAAGCTGCGTGAGCTCGGCGGCTCCGTCCACCCCGACCGGCCCTACGACGACCCGCGCGTCACCACGCACGTCACCGACGGCCGTGCCTTCCTGGAACGTACCGGCGCGAAGTACGACCTCATCCTCTTCGCCCTGCCCGACTCCCTCACCCTCGTCTCCGGAGCCAGCTCGCTGCGCCTGGAAAGCTACCTGTTCACCGAAGAGGCCATGCAGGCCGCCCGCGAGCACCTGAAGCCGGGCGGCACGTTCTCGATGTACAACTACTACCGCGAGAGCTGGCTCGTCGACCGCCTCGCGGCCACCATGCAGAGCGCCTTCGGCCACAAGCCGTGCGTCGACGTCGTCAGCACCGCCGGCCAGCAGGCCGTCATCACCGCCGGCCTGAGCGAGGCCGACCAGCGCTGCGGCACCGCCTGGGCCGGGGCCGCCCCCGGCACCCCCGACCCCGCCGACGACGACCGCCCGTTCCTCTACCTCAAGGACGCGACGATCCCGCCGATCTACATCATCACGCTCGGCCTGATCCTCATCGTCAGCCTCCTCGCCGTCCGCGTCGTCGCGGGCCCCTATGACCGGATGCGGCCGTACGCCGACTTGTTCCTGCTGGGCGTGGCGTTCATGCTGCTGGAGACGAAGAGCGTGACCGGGTTCGCGCTGCTGTTCGGCACGACGTGGGTGGTCAACGCGATCGTCTTCGCCGGCGTGCTCGTCGCGGTCCTCGCCGCCGTCGAGGTGACCCGCCGCTTCCGCACCCCGCCGCTGCCCGTCATGTACGGCGTGCTTCTCGCCGGCCTGGTGCTGGCCTGGCTGGTGCCGAACGCGTGGCTGCTGTCCCTGCCGCTGCCGCTGCGCGCGGTGGCCGCGGTGACCGTGGCCTTCCTGCCGATCTTCGCCGCGAACATCGTCTTCGCCAAGCGGTTCGCCGACACCGCCGACGCCACCACGTCCTTCGGAGCGAACCTGCTGGGAGCCATGGTGGGCGGCTGCCTGGAGTACGCCGCGCTGATCATCGGTTACAAGGGGCTGCTGATCGTGGCGGCCCTGCTCTACATCGGGGCGCTGGTGCTGCTGCCGAGGAAGAAGGCCGCGCTGGTGTGACGTGAGGGGCGGCGGGATTTCCCCGGTTCAAGACCAAACGCCGGGACGGGTGTTCGGTGCGGTTCACCACCGGCGCGATCCGGCTGTAGGGCGGCAGGCATGTGGTGCTGCCGGTGCCCGGCCGGATCGAAAGCTTGGCAGAGCGGGCGGCTCGTCGTGGCGACCGCTGGTTTCCCTCCTCCAAGACGTGCTCGTCCTGCGGGGCGGTGAAGGCCAAGCTGCCGCTGCGGGTGCGCCGGCTCGTGTGCCAGCAGTGCGGTCTGTCGACGGACCGTGATGAGAATGCCGCGATCAACCTGCTTCGCTGGTGAAGCAGACCGTCGCCGGGAGTGGCCCGGAGACGCTAAACGGACGCCGAGCCGATCGTAAGACCCCGCCTGGCGGGGTAGGACCCAGGCCCGACCTGTGGGGGATGGATGCTTGAGGAGATGCTGCCCGGCTACGACGGGGTGCTGGCCGACCCCTATCCCGCCTACGCCCGGCTGCGGGAGTCGGGTGTGCCCCACCGCGTGACGCTGCGCAGCGGCCTGTACGGCTGGCTCGTGACCCGCTACGACGACGCCCGCGCCGCGCTGGCCGATCCCCGGCTCAGCAAGGACCCGCGCAACGCGCCGCCCGACTGGCAGGAGGCGGGCCGCGGACGCCCGCTGGAGGACCGATCGGGGCTGGGCACCCACCTGCTCACCACGGACCCGCCCGAGCACACCCGGCTGCGCCGCCTGGTCGCCCGCTACTTCACCCCGGGCAGGCTGGCCGCCCTGCGGCCGCGGATCGAGGAACGGGCCGGCGCGCTCATCGACGGGCTCCGCGCGAGGGACGGAGCCGAGCTGATCGGGGACCTCGCCTCGCCGTTGCAGTTGGCCACGATCTGCGACGTGCTCGGCGTGCCGGTCGGCGACCGTACGGACTTCCAGCGGTGGACCACGGCCGTCGTCACCTCGGGGGAGGGGCGGGACGACGAGGCCAGGCCCGAGGCGCTGCGCCGTCTGGGCGCGTACGTGGGCGAGCTGGCGGCCGCCAAGCGGCGCGAGCCGGGGGACGACGTCATCAGCGCGATCACGGCCGCCGTGGACGAGGAGGAGCGGCTGTCCGAGAGCGAGATGCTGTCGATGATCTTCCTGCTGCTCGTGGCCGGCTATGAGACGACCGTCAGCCTCGTCGGGCTGGGCACGTACACGTTGCTGCGGCATCCCGACCAGCTCCGCCGGCTGCGGGAGCGGCCCGAGCTGATCGACCGGGCGGTGGAGGAACTGCTGCGGCACGACAGTCCGGTCGAGCTGGCGACATGGCGCTTCGCCCTGGAGCCGCTGGAGATCGGCGGGGCGATGGTCCTCGCAGGGCAGCCGATCCTGGTGGCGCTGGGAGCGGCCAACCGCGACCCCCGCCGCTTCCCCGGCCCGGACCGGCCCGACCTCGCCCGGGAGGACAACCCCCACCTGAGCTTCGGCCACGGGCCGCACTACTGCCTCGGGGCCATGCTCGCGCGCATCGTCGGCCGGGCCGCCCTGGCCGCCGTCGCCGGCCGCCTGACCGGGCTCGCCCTCGCGGTGCCGCCCGAGACGCTGAGCTGGCGCGCCAGCCTGACGGTACGCGGCCCGCAGCGGCTCCCGGTGACCTTCGACGCCGTCACCTGAGCGCGCACCCGCCGCGCCCGCTGCTCCTGCCGTGCTGCTGCGCCCGCCGTGCCGCCGCTCGCGCGTCACAGGACCTCTGGCCGGGCCTCAGAGGCCGCAGAGCTCTTCGAGGGACTTGGCGTCGTCCCCCTTGCCCTTCTGGCTGTTCCTCGTCGGCGTCTGCGTCGGCTGGGCGGTCCGGGTCTTCGCCGGGCTGGACGTGGTGGTCGGCGAGGCGCTCACGTGGGCCGTCTGCGCCTGCTTGGCCGGCCGGAGCGAGGAGGCGATCGCCTTGCGCGTCGCGGTGCGGATCTTCGCCCACTCCGGGTTGCCCGGCCAGAACTGCGGCGGTACGAACTGCAGGCTGGTGATCTTGGCGTCCTTGACCTTGACGGCCAGTTCCACCAGCGGCTGCACCAGGTGTTGCGGGATGTTGGTGCGCGCCAGCCGCTTGGCCGCACCGGCGATCTTGGTGAAGTTGGTGAGGATCACGGCGGGCGTGGCCTGCTGGGCGAAGGCGCCGATGACGCAGCGCTGGCGGCCCATGCGGGAGAAGTCGTCGCTGTTGACCCGGGAGCGGCCGTACCAGAGGGCCTCCTCGCCGCTGAGCCGCCGGTAGCCCGCCTTGATCGTGCCTGCGGTGCCGTAGTGGCCGCCCCACTTGACGTCCTGCTCGACCCGGATCTTGAGGCCGCCGATGGCGTCGACCAGGTCCGCGAAGCCGTACATGTTCATCATCGCGTAGTAGTCGATCTTCAGGCCGAGCGTGTGGCCGATGGCGTCCATGAGGGCCCGCGGGCCCTTGTTCTTGCCACCCATGATCTCCGGGTGGTCGTTGGCGTACTGCCACACCTCGTTGAGCAGGCCGCCGTTGCCAAGCTCGGCCAGGTAGCCGTTCGGGAACTGGTCGTGCAGCGGCGATGAGGCGGGGAAGCGCACGTGCTGCAGGTTGCGCGGCAGGCTGAACAGGACCGTGGCGCCGCTCTTGATGTCCACGCTGGCCACCGTCATGCTGTCGGTCCGCACGCCGGTACGGTTGCTCGCCGCGTCGCCGCCGATCAGCAGGAAGTTCACCCGTTCCTTGCCGTGCCAGGGGTCCTCGCCCTCCTTGGCCGCCGGGGGCACGTCGGAGTCGGCCGACGAGGGGAAGATGCCATTGATGGTGTTGCGGACGGTCAGCACGGTGTTGGCCGTGAGGGCGAACGGCGACATGACCGCCACGCACAGCACGCCGACCACGATGCCGGTGATCATCTGGCCCTGCTGGTTGAGCCTGCTCGGGCCGAGCGCGATGTACGAGGTCACCAGCAACGCGAACCACGCCAGCGCGGCGAGCGCGGCGAGGACCACGATCGTCACCAGCATGCCGTCGCCGACGAGCGCGGCGGCGTTCCCCAGGTTGCCGGCGATGCTGAGCCCGTAGGCCAGGATGGCGAGCACCAGCACCGCGTACACGCTGACGAGCACCAGCCCGATACGGCGCTGCCCGGCCCGCAGGTGTGCGGCGCCGGGCACGATGGCGGACAGTGCGGTCCATCCGAGGATGGAGGCAGGGGTCAGGGGCTTGGCGAAGCGCGGCGGCGCATTGCGCGGCGTGGAGCCTGAGCCGCTAGGGGGCGCAGGGCGCGGCGTGGACCCTGAGCCTCCAGGGGGAGCAGGGCGCGGCGTGGAGCCGGAGGCGCGAGGGGAGGCAGGGCGTGGGCGGCGAGCGGGGCGTCGTTTCCTGCCTCCTGGCACGGCCTCTTCCCCATCCCGATTGCGCACACCCGGCTCCCTACTACGCCTACCAGGCAAAACTGACGTTTGCCCCCATTGGGCACAAGATTGCCAGGATTCTAGTCCCCATACTCGGGCAACAACGACATGTGCCCAACCTGAGATGAATTCCTCATTGACTTCAGGAGGTCGCTGAGGACGACGCCATCCACGTGTTGCACTGGTACGCCTTGCTCTTCGTCCAGCCCTGCCTGAACCACCGGTTGTTGTTGGCCGGCTTGCCGTGGTCGCGCGGATAGCCCGGATGGTCGCCCACCTGGCCGTAGAACGCGAACAGCCGGCTCCGGTTGGACGTGCTCACCGGGTACGACGACGCGACCGAGCGCATCCACATGCCGCCGAAGCACGTGGCCTGCAGCTCCAGCCGCCTGCTGAGGGCGAGCTTGGCGTTCTGGTTCGAGGTGTCCAGCGTGGAGCGCCACCACGAGTTCATCAGGCCCGTGATGTTCTGCACGTGGTGGCCGTACTCGTGGGCCATCATGCTGATGATCCCGCCGTGCCAGGAGATGATCTGCCCGTAGCCGCGGGCGTTGCCGTTACCCCTGGCCATGGCCGAGGTGGAGGCGTAGATCGTGTTGTTCTGCGGGCAGTAGTACGGCACGATATTTCCCGGCGACGGATAGTCGCCGCACGCGCCCCGGCCCCGCCTGGCGGCGATGGCGTAGCCCGGCGGGCTGAACGTGATGCCCTGCTTCTCCAGGATGGGCTTCCACGCCCGGTCCATGCACTTGCCGGTCTTCAGGATCAGCGCCTTGAGCTGACTGTGGCTGAAGATGCTGGCGTTGCCCGCCGGGCATCTGAGCCGGGGCAGGATGCCCGCGCGATACACGGTGTTGTTCTTCAGGCTCGTGTTGGGCGTGACGGTCTGCCGCGGCTCCTGCTGGGCCTCCTCAGTCTCACGCTCCGTCGGCCGGCGCGTGGGCTCGCTGGTGGTGGCTTCGTCCGTCGGCTCCTGCGTCCGCGTGCGTTCCGGGAACGGCTCGTCGTCGTCGGTGGCGCGCTCCGAAGGCTCGTACGTCGGGATCGCGATCGGCCTTGAGGTCTCCGACCGCGACGTGCTCTTGAAGAACGCCGCCCCCACGACGATCAGCACGAACAGCGCCGCCACCGAGCCGAGCACGGCGCCGATCACCCCGATGGCGCCCATGCCGGACTTCTTGCGCGGCGGCGGATGCGGCCAGCGCAGCGTCGGCGGCATTGGAGGCGGTGGAGG
>NZ_SMKP01000246.1:0-13370 GCF_004349015.1 Nonomuraea diastatica | reverse complement strand
CCCCGCCCCCGCCGCCTGCTGATCCTGGTCGACGTCTCCGGCTCGCTGCGGCAGCACACTCCGGACCTCCTGCGGGTGGCGCACACCGCGCTGCGCGCCGCGCCGGCCCGCACCGAGGTGTTCACCTTCGGCACCCGGCTCACCCGGATCACCGCCGCGCTGGCGCACCCGCACGCCGACCAGGCGCTGACGTCGGTGTCGGCGCTGGTCACGGACGCCGACGGAGGCACGGCCATCGGCGCGTCGCTGGAACGTTTCCTGGCCAACCCGCGCTTCGCCGCGCTCGCCCGCGGCGCGCTCGTGATCGTCCTGTCCGACGGGCTCGAACGCGGCGACCCCGCCCCCATGGTGCGCGCCACGGCCCGGATGTCGCGGCTCGGCCACCGGCTGGTCTGGTGGTCCCCGCTGGCCTGCTCGCCTGCCTACCGCCCCGCCACGCGCGCCATGTCCGCCCAGCTCCCGAGCCTGGATCACCTCGGCGGCGTCCGCGACCTGGCCACCGCGCTGGAGGAGGTGCGCCGCCTGCCCGCCGTCCTGTCCGGCCGCCGCCGCACCGCGGCACGCCACTGGCCCACGACCCCTTCGGGAGCACCGCGATGACCGGGATCGTCGACTCGCATCACCACATCTGGCGCGCCGCCGACCTGCCCTGGCTGCAAGGAAAGATGGTCCCGCGCATCTTCGGTCCCTACGAGCCGATCCGCCGCGACTATCTCGTCTCCGAGTACGTCGCGGAGGCGACCCCCTGCGGCATCTCCTCGGCGGTCTACGTCCAGGCCAACTGGCCGCTCGACCGCTCCGTGGACGAGGTGCGCTGGCTGCGGGACGTCCACGCCGAGACCGGCTGGCCCACTGCCGTGGTGGGCTGCGCCGACCTCTTCGACGACCACGCCCCCGACGTCCTGCGCCGCCAGTCCGCCCTCACCCCGCTCGTCCGCGGCACCCGGCTGCAACTGCACTGGCACGAGCGGCCCGAGTTCCGTTTCGCCGCCGCCCCCGACCGCATGAGGGATCCCGTCTTCCGGCGCAACCTCGCCGTGGTCGCCGACCTCGGCTGGTTGTTCGAGCTCCAGGTGTTCCCGGCCCAGATGGCCGACGCCGCTGAGCTGGTGGCCGGCTTCCCGCAGATGACGTTCGTGCTGGTCCACGCCGGGATGCCGGTGGACTCGGCCCCGCCCGCCGTCGAGGAGTGGACGCGGGGCATGAGGCTCCTGGCCGAACTCCCCAACGTCGTGGTGAAGCTCACCGGCCAGGGCACCTTCGTGCACCGCGTGGACCGGCCGCTCATCGGGCGGGTGGCGACCACGTGCCTGGACCTGTTCGGCTCCAGCCGCTGCATGTGGGGCAGCAACTTCCCCGTCGAAAAGCTCTGGACCGACCTGCCCACCCTGCTGTCCACCTGGCAGGACGTGCTCGCCGGGCGGTCCGCCGGGGAGATCCGCGACGTCTTCGCGGCGACGGCCACCCGCGTCTACGGTCTCTGACCGGCGCCTCCCCGGGGGCATCGCGAGCGCCAGGATCCGCCGCCGGGCGGACCATTGACATTCTGGGCCGGTTGTCTGCATCGTCGGCTCAGCAAGGAAGGTGATCGTGTGTCCCAGCCCGGTGAGGGCACCTCCCAGGGGCGGACTCCCGCGTGGCGCTACGCCATCGGGATGTTCGGCACGTCCATCCCGATCAACATGATCAAGGGATCGACGATCCTCTTCTACGTCGACATCCTCGGGCTCGACGTTCGCGCGTACGGCGTGGTCATGGTGTTGTACGCGGTCATCGACGCGCTCGACAACCCGCTGCTCGGCCACCTCTCCGACCGCACCAGGACCCGGTTCGGCAGGCGCCGGCCCTGGTTGCTCGCCGGCGCGCCGATGCTCGCCGCCTGCATGATCGCGTTCTTCTCCGCGCCGGACTCCCTGCGGGGCATCGGCCTCGTGCTCTGGTTCGCGGTGTTCGCGATCCTGTGTGAGGCTTTCGACTCGATGCTCAACGCGAACTACGGCGCGCTGCTCCCCGAGCTCTACCCGAAGGAGCGCGACCGCGCCGTGGCCAACAGCCTGCGCCAGGGTTTCCAGCTCGTGGCGCTGGTGATCTCGCTCGCGGTCACCCCGCTGCTCACGACGAGCGTGTTCGGCACCGAGGAGTCCACCCAGGGCTTCCAGATCACCGCCGTCATCTACGGCGCGATCGCGCTCGTCGTGATCGTGTTCATGGCGTTCGGCGCCCGCGAGCGTCCCCGCTACTCCACGCGCGAGCGGCCGCGGCTGCTGCCCAGCGTGTGGTCGATCGTGCGCAACCCGATGTTCTGGACGGTCGGGCTCACCGGCGCCTGCTACGGGATGGCCATGGCGCTGGTGCTCTCGGGCATCCAGCTGTACGTCCGCTACTCGCTCGGGCTCCCGGTCGGCAACGCGCTCTACCTGCAGGGCATCGTCATCCTCATCTCGGCGGGCGGCCTCGTCGTGTGGACGCGCGTCGTCGCGCGTCGCGGCGCCCTGTGGGCCTGGCGGCTGGCCTTCGCGGTCCTCGCGGCCGGCTTCGCCGCCCTGTTCTTCGCCAGCGGCCTCGTCACCGCGATCGCCGCGGGCGTGCTCGTGGGCGCCGGCTGGTCGGGCATGCTCGCGACGAACGACCTCATCGTCGCGCGCGTGCTGGACGCCGACGCGGCACGCAACGGGGAGCACCGCGAAGGGCTCTTCCTGTCCGCGTTCGGCTTCTTCGGCCGGCTCAACGGGATCGTGACCGGGCTCGCGCTCACCTCTCTGGGCGTGTTCTTCGGCTACAACTCGGGCGACGATCCCGGCGCCGACCCGGGGCTCGCGTTCCGTATGTACCTGTGCGTGTACCCGTTCGTGCTGACGGCGATCGGCGCGGTCGCGGCGCGACTCGTCTCCGTCCCGGTCGAGACGCCGCCCGAGGCGGCCGAGCCGGTCGAGCCGCCGCCTCCCGATCCCATGAACGGCCCCATGAACCAGCCCGTGAACGAGCCCGCGGACGAACCGGCCGCGGAGCGTCCCCGATGACCCGCCGCGTCGTGATCACGGCCGACGACCTCGGCAGGGAGCCGGGCACGACGGAGGTCATCGTCGCGCTGCTGGCCGAGGGACACATCACCGCGACGACGCTCATCTGCGTCTCGCCGGCCGCCGAGCAGGCCGCGGACCGGGTCCGGGAGCTCGGAGTCGTGCCGCGGCTGCACGTGACGCTCACGAGCGAGCGCGGGATCCCGCGCTGGCGGCCGCTCAACGGCGCGGCCAGCCTGGTGGATCCTGACGGGACGTTCCATGACGATCCGTTCGCCCTCGGAACCCGTGGCGAGGCGCGTGACGTCATGGGGGAGGCGGACGCGCAGCTGCACTGGATGCGCGGGCGGCTCCTGGCACCCGAGGCGGCCGACTCCCACGCCGGCACCCTCTACGGCCTGCACGGCCGGTCGTGGCTCGCCGAGGCGCTCGACTGGTGTGCGCGGCACGGCCTCGCCTTCCGGCTGCCGCGCGACCCTGAGCCGTACTTCGGCGGGCCGCTTCCGCCGCAGCTCGCGGCGGCGCACGAGCGCGCGGTCGCCCTCGCCGACACGCTCGGCGTGCCCATCCCGCAGACGATCGCGACCAACCGGCGCACGGCACACGAGCTCGGCGCCTACGAGCGGCTCCGCGACGACTACCTCCGCCGGCTCGCCGCACTCCCCGAGGGCACGAGCGAGTTGTTCCTGCACCCGTCGCGCGAGGACGCGGTCACGGGACCGGACGGCGTCGTACGCGCCTGGGAGGCGCGGCTGCTGCGTGACCCGGCCTGGCACGACGCCCTCGAAAGGGAGGGTGTGGAACTCGCAGGAGGCTGGTGGCCCTGACCGGTGGGCCGGTCGCCGGTGGCCGAGGGCCCGCGGGCGCCGAGATCGTTGGACAACGCGGCGCCACCTCCGTGATACTTGGTGCTCAAGCAGCCACAACACATTCGCCGGCACATCAGAAGGACCACTCGATGCCAACGGACGGCCCGACCGTCGATCAGGGCGTGCGAGAGATGATCCTGCTGATGCCGCGGCTCATCGCGCGTGCCAAGCGCATTCCGGTTCCCGAGCACCTGCAGGACTTCGCGCTCACGCCGCGCCACCTGTCGCTGCTGGCTCTCCTGCTGCACGACGGTCCGGCCACGGTCAAGACGCTGGCGGGGAAACTCGAGGTCGCCTCGACGACGGTCAGCCTGATGGTCGGCGACCTGAGCCGGAAGGGGATCCTCGCCCGGTGTGAGGACGAGCGCGACCGGCGGCGGACCATCGTCAGCATCACCGACGAACACCGCGAGGCGATCGAGGGCTGGCTGGCCGCGGGAGCGGACGCGTGGCGGACCGCGCTGGAGCCCCTGGCCCCGTCGGAGCGGCAGCTGGTGATCGACGCGCTGCTCACGTATGAGCGCGAGACGATGAGGCGCACCCGCCAGCCCGACTGACCGGCGCCCGCCGCGCTCGGCCCTGGCCTCCGCGGCTCGTGATCCAGGGGCTGGCGTGCCCTTTCGACCGGAGTGCCCCGGACCTGCGCTTTTGCCGCCCGGGCGATGACGACCGTCGTGGAGCCCTCCTGGCGGCCCGGGAAACCTCGTAGGCGCGTTGACAGCGAACCATGCCCACATTAGGTTTGCTTACAAAACTGATTTGCTTTCGAGTCGATTCCCCTGGAGGAGCCACGTGCCTGTCTACGATCTCGACCACGTCACCCTCGGCGTACGCCACCTCTACGAGAGCGCGGAGCGGCTGCGTCGAGAAACCGGGCTGCGCAGCCACGAGGGAGGATGGCTGCGGGTCATGCCCACCGCTCACCGGGTCATACCGCTCCCCGGCGACGCGTTCGTCAACGTCGAGTCGGTCATCGACCACCACGCCGAGCTCCCCCCGGGGGTCGACGCGTTCCGCACGTGGTTCGAGGAGACCACCCGGCAGGCCGATCGCTGGATGACGTGGAACCTGCGCGCCCGCAGCCACGCCGATCTCGAAGACGTGGCACGCCGTCTCGGTGGGGAGGTCGTGACGTCACCGGGCGCCCAGCGCCCGGACGGATCGTCCGCGACGACGGTCATGGCGCCCGGCGACGCCGGGCTGACCTGGGCGCGCGGGCTCCCGAACTGGTACTACCACGAGGACATGAGCCGGCACCCGGGGCGCAGCACGCCGATGACGCACGAGCGTCCCCTGCTCGCGGTCGCCTGGCTCGAGATCGGCAATGACCCCGCAGAGGTCGAGGAGCACATCGGCAAGGAGACCTTCGAAACGTTGCCCCTGCGGTTCGTCCCGGGCGGCCCCGGCCTGCACGGCGTGGGCCTGAGCACCAGGGACGGGGAAGAGATCGCCATCCGTGCCGCCTCAGGAGCGGCCGGTCTCGCCGAGCTCGCCGCCAGGGCCGGCTGACCCTTGGCCGACGGGACCCCGGGAAGGTGATGCCGAATGGCCTGGATACGCACGTTCTGGTCGGGGTTGCCGGCCGAAGGGCGGTGGCTGCTCGCGATCATCGCCGTGCAGACACTCGGGCGCGGCCTCACCCTCCCCTTCACGATCATCTACCTGCGCGAGGTCCGCGGGTTCGACCTCGGCGTCGCCGGCGCGCTGATGTCGCTGGTCGCGATCGCGGGATTCGCCGTCACCGCACCGAGCGGGGCGCTGGTGGATCGGTTCGGCACCCGCAGCGTCCTGATCGGCGGGCAGAGCGCCATGGTGATCGGCAGCGGGCTGCTCGCGTTCGCGACCGGCCCCTGGACCGCGGCGGTGGCGCTCATCCTGATAGGCCTCAACTTCGGAGCGGCGCTCCCGGCGTTCAACACGTTGATCGCGGCCGTCGTCGAGGGAGACGTGCGGCAACGTTTCTTCGGCGTCCACTTCGCGCTCATGAACGTCGGCATCGGTGTGGGAGGCGTCGTCGGCGGGTTGTTCGTCGACGTGGACGTCCCCGCCACGTTCACCACGGTGTACCTCGCCGAGGCGGCGGCGGCCCTCGTGCCGATGGTGGTGCTGCTGGGGCCGCTCAGGCACGTGCGCGGGCCCGCCGGGCGAGACCTGGGAGCACGTCCCGCGGCGCTCGGCTACCGTGCCATCCTGAGGCAGCCGCCGGTGCGCTGGCTCGCCGCTCTCACCTTCACCGGGGTTCTCGTGGGGTACGGCCAGTTCCAGGCCGGCGTCCCCAGTTTCGCGCGAGAGGTCGCCGGCGTCTCCACCAGCGCCATCGGCGTCGCCTACGCGGTCAACACCGCGATGATCGTCGCCCTGCAGCTCCCGGTCCTCTCGCGGATCAGCGGCCGCCGGCGAACCCGCGTGATGATCGTGATGGCGGGCTCGTGGGCCGGGGCGTGGCTGCTGCTGGGGGCCGCGGGGTCCGGGCTCGGCGCCGCGGTCGCGACCGCCGGGCTGCTGGCCTTCATGGCGGTGTTCGCCTTCGGCGAGACCCTGCTTCAGCCGACGGTTCCTGCGGTCACCAACGACCTGGCGACCGACGACGCCCGCGGCCGGTACAACGCGATCAACGCGGCGGCGTTCAACGGCGGGGCGATCGCCGCGCCGGCGGTCGCCGGCCTGCTCCTGGGCCTCGACCTGGCCGCCGCGTATGTCGGCCTGATGATCGTGGGGTGCCTGGCGCTCTGTGCCATGGCGCTCGCCCTGGAGAGGAGGATCCCGCCGGCGGCCAACGGGGTGTCACGCCCGGGCGGCCCCGTGGTGCCCCAGGCCGAGGAAGAGCAGAGCAGGACCACCGGCGCGTGAGCGGGTGGCCGACCTTAGGACTACATCTGTGATGATCGAATGAAACGAGCTGTCATCGTCGGCGCCGGAGTCGGCGGGCTGACGACCGCGATCGCCCTGCGCGCGATCGGCTGGAAGGTCTCCATCTACGAGCGGTGGCCCGAGGTCGTCGCCGAAGGGACCGCGCTCGGCATCCAGCCGGGCGTGCAGGCCGGGCTGGCGAGCCTGGGGCTGGGAGAGGACCTGCACGAGCGCACCGTCCCCTACCGGCAGGCCCAGATCCGCAGGCCGGACGGCAGGCGCCTCGCCGACCTGCCCCTGGAACGCATCGAACGGCGCGCGGGAACACCGGTCCGCATGTTGTCACGAGCCTCGCTGATCGAGATGTTGCTGCGGCAGGTGGACCCCGCGACGATCAGCACCGGCGTGGAGATCACCGACCCCTCCGCCCTGCGGGTCTGCCACGACCTGGTGATCGGCGCCGACGGGGTGCGCAGCGCCGTACGCCAGGCGTTCTTCGGCGGCGTGACCCGGCCGCGCTACGCGGGCATCGTCGCGTGGCGCGGCGTGATCAAGGGGTACGAACCCCGGCACTACGGCGAGACCTGGGGCCACGGGCAGATGTTCGGGATGACGCCGCAGGCCCCGGGGGTGACCAACTGGTACGCGGCCGTACGGACCCCTGAAGGGAACGACGAGAGCCTCGACGACCTGCGCGCCCGCTTCGCGAACTGGCACGATCCCATTCCCCGCGTGCTGGCGGAGGCCGGCGACGGGGCCGTGCTGCGGCACGAGGTCTACGAACTGGCGCCGCCGCCGGCCTCGTACGTGACGGGAAACGTGGCGCTGATCGGCGACGCGGCCCACGCGATGGCGCCGGCCCTGGGACAGGGGGCCTGCCAGGCGCTGCTCGACGCGATCGAACTCGCCGACCGGCTGCACGCGTCCGCGGGCGACGTGGCGCAGGCGCTGCGTTCCTACGACGCCCGGAGGCGCCCCGCCGCCCAGCGCATCGTCACCGCGTCGCGCTGGATGACCCGCCTGGCCGTCGCCGGCCGCCTGACGGGAGCGCGCGACATCCTGATGCGCCTGCTGCCCGCCTGACCGGGCGGGCCGTGGACGCTGGGTTAAACCATCGTGGATCCTGCGCCATCGACGCCCGCCGTACGGGTGCGTAAAGATCGCTAGCCATGTTCATCACCCATGACCCCGCGGTCCTGCGACGGGCGCTGGCAGGCGTTCTGAGCATGGCCGCCGCCCTCACGGTCTCCGGCTGCGGCGCTCTCCAGCCTTCGGCCGAGAACCGGGCACAGGTGCAGGCCCCGGCGCGCGAGTCGTCGGCGCCTGCCGAGACCGAGGAGAGTGAGCCGGCCCAGAAACAGACCGCGGAGCAGGAGACCACGGAGCAGGACACCGGGCAGACGAGCGCGGAGACCACCGCGGCGGGCGCGCGGCTCAAGTTCGGCGAGCGCGCGGTGGTCCCGTTCCGGAAGGGCACGATCGGCGTCACCGTGACCGCCGTGGAGAAGGGCGACCCGGCCGACCTCGTCCGCGAACGCGGCCGGCAGGCCAGGGGCATCACGCCCTATTACATCCGCTTCACCGTCGAGAACGTGGACGGCACCGACCACTCCTACTCGTCGGGCCCCAGCCTGTCGCTGGTGACCGCGGACGGCAACGGCACCGGCGCGATCGTCACCGGCAGCATGCCGGGCTGCGAGCGCGAGAGCGCGCCCAGGGACTTCTCCACGACCGGAGCGACCTTCACGTCCTGCAGGCTGGGCGCCGCCAGGACCGGCATCGCGATCACCGGCGCCAAGTTCGACGATGACGACTACCGCGACAAGCCCGTCGTCTGGCGCCGCTGAGCGGGCTCTAAGAGGTTTCCGGCTCGCCGGCCGATCACGCTGACAGCACGGTTCGGCCCGTGCCGGCCGGATGACGTGGCCGACTCGCAACCCGGTCGCATCCTCCCCGCCGTTGACGTGGATCACCGGCCGGGAGGATGATCCGCGAGTGGTGCCTGGACCGACGCTCGCCTGCCGCGCACTCAGCTGCCGGGCGGGCGGGCGCACGATCGTCGAAGACCTCACGCTGGAGCTGGACGGAGCCGAGCGCGTGGCGCTCATGGGCCCGTCGGGGTCCGGCAAGACCACGTTGCTGACCACGCTGGCCGGGCTGCTCCCGCCCGCCGCGGGCCGGGTCCTGGTGGGCGGCGTGCCCCTCGACGAGCAGCCGGAGCTGAGGGCCGGGCTGGCGCTGGTGTTCCAGTCGTACGGGCTGCTCAGCCTGCTCACCGCGGCGGAGAACGTCGAGGTGGCGCTCAGGGCGGCGGGGCGGGCGCCGCGCGAGGCGGTACGTCTGGCCTCGGAGGCGCTTGAGCGGCTGCGGGTGGCGAAGTTCGCCGGCCACCTGGTCGAGGAGCTGTCCGGCGGGCAGCAGCAGCGCGTCGCGGTGGCCAGGGCGCTGGCGTTGCGGCCCCAGGTGCTGCTGGCCGACGAGCCGACGGCCGAGCAGGACGAGACGCACCGGGCGCTCGTGCTGGACGAGCTGCTCGCGGCGACGGACGACGGCACCACGCTGGTGATCGCCACGCACGACCCCGAGGTGGCCGAGCGTTGCGACCGGGTGGTCGACCTGCGCACCCGCGCCCACCGCCGGCAGTCCAGGAGCACCCTGTGAGCGCGGCGGGCACCCATGAGCCGTGCCCGTCCAAGAGCTGCGGCCGCAGCATCCGGGGGAGCCGCGCATGAGCGTCGTCAGATGTGACGGGATCGTGCAGATCTACAAGGCCCAGGACGTCGAGGTCGTCGCGCTGCGCGACGTGGACCTGACGATCGAGGCGGGCGAGACGGTCGCCCTGCTCGGCCCCTCGGGCGCGGGCAAGTCGACGCTGCTGTGGTTGCTGGCCGGGCTGCTGCGCCCGAGCGCGGGCCGCCTGTGGATGGACGGCACCGACCTGGGACGGCTCGACCAGCGCAGGCTCGACCGGCTGCGGGCCGCGCACATCGGCATGATGCTGCAGAACCCGGCACGCAACCTCATCGGCTACCTCTCCGCCGCCCAGAACATCTCCTTCGCCCAGCGCGCCGTCAGACGTGACCGCCGCAGCGCCAGCCCCAGTGCCAGCCCCAGCGCCGGCGCCGGCCGGCCTGCCGGCCCTCCCGCCCGCCGCTCTGCCCGCGACCTGCTGGCCCGGGTCGGCCTGGCGGACGCGGGCGACCGGCAGGCCGGGCGGATGTCCGGCGGCGAGCAGCAGCGCCTCGCCCTGGCCGTGGCGCTGGCCAACGCGCCCAAGCTGCTGCTGGCCGACGAGCCCACCAGCCAGCTCGACGAGGAGTCGGGCACGCGGGTGATCGAGCTCATCAAGGACGTCGCCGCGGCCGACGGCACCACCGCGGTCGTGGTCACGCACGACACCGCGGTGAGCGAGGCGCTGAGCCGTACGGTGACGATCAGGGACGGCCGGGTCGGCGCGGAGGGCAGGCGCGGCGAGGACTTCGTGGTCGTCGGCCGGGAGGGCGCCGTTCAGGTGCCGCCCGAATACCATCACCTGCTGCCGCCCGGTTCCATGGCGCGGATCGAGGAGCTCGACGACGGCATCGCGCTCAGAAGGGCGGAGCCGTGATCCTGCGCGGCCTCTGGGAACGCCGTACGCTCTCGCTGGTCGTCCTGCTGATCGCGATCGTGCCGATCGCGTCGGCGGCCGTGGGGCCGATCTACTCGGCGGCCGCCCGCACGACGATCGCCAGGGACGCGGTGAAGGCGGCGCCGCTGGAGGGGCGCGGCTGGCGGTACACGACCACCCAGGGCGGCATCGAGGCCAAGGTGGCGGCGTTCACCGCGGGCGCGGACTTCACCGGCCCGCCGGTGCTCGGGATGGAGGCGAGCAGCGGCCGGCCGGGTGACCGGCGCGCGTTCTCGCTGGTCTGGCAGGACGGGCAGTGCGAACACCTGCCGCTGGTCAAGGGCAGCTGCCCGGACGCGGCCAAGGAGGTGATGGCCAGTCAGGCGTCGGGGTTCAAGGTGGGGGAGAAGATCAGGTTGTCGGCCGTGGTGGACGTCGAGTACACCCCTACCGGGCGGAAACCGGCGTCGCTCACCGTGGTCGGGATCTACCGGCCGGGGCCGGCCGGCGACCCGTTCTGGTTCGGCAGGACGTTGTTCTCCCCTTCCGGGGAACCGAGCCAGGACAAGGCTGACGCGCTGTTCACCGTGCCGGAGACCCGGCTGGAGACGTACAACGTCTCCGGCGGGCAGGAGGACGAGGGCGCCTGGACCGACTACGCCATCGTCTCCATCGTCCCGGACCGGCTGGAGGGGACCGACCTCGCGAAACTCGCCGCGATGCAGGCCACCGCCGAGTCCGCGGGCCGGAGCTCGGGGGACATCGTGTTCTCCCGGGTGGCCGACACGGTCAGGACCGTGACCGCGGGCACCGGCGCGCTGGGCGTGCCGACGCTGCTGGTGATCGCGCAGGTGGTGGCTCTCGGCTGGATGTTGCTCTTCCAGACCGTGGGCGACCTGGTCAGGGCGCGCGGCGCGGAGATCGCGCTGGCCCGGCTGCGCGGGCACGGGCGGGCGCGGGTGTGGTTGTTCGCGCTGGCCGAGCCGCTGCTGCTGCTCGCCGCCGCCGTGCCGCTCGGGCTGCTGCCCGGACATGCCGCCGCGGGCGTGATGATCGGCGCGTTGCTGCCCGCGGGCATCCCGGTGGCCTTCCCGCCGGAAGCAGCGCTGGCCGGCGTCGCGGCGATGCTGGGCGGCGTGCTCGCGGCGGCGATGGCAGCCTGGCGTACGGCGACGCGGCCGGTCACCGAGGAGTGGCGGCGCACGCCCCGCCGTACGGCCCGCGGCTGGGTGCTGGACGCCGTGGTCCTCGCGGTCACCGCGGTGGGCCTGGTCGAGCTGCTGGCCACCGGCCTGATCACGGACGTGTCGGGACGCAGCTCGGGCGCGCTGGCGGTGCCCGGGCTGGTCGCGCTGGGCGTGGCGCTGCTGGCCGCCCGGGCGTTGCCGGTGCTGACCAGGCGGCTGTTCGGGGTCACCAGGCGGCGCGGCGGGCTCGGGCCGTTCCTCGCGCTGCGGCAGGTGGCCAGAGGGCCGGTGGCCGCGGGCAGCGTGATCGTGCTGGGAGCGGCGTTCGGGCTGGCCACGTTCGCGGTGTCGGCGTGGAGCGCCACGTCGGGCGACTACGCGGAGACAGCGCGCTTCCACAACGGCGCGGCCACCGCGATCACGGTCCGGCCGGTCGAGCCGAGCAAGCTGATCGCCGCCGTGGCCGCCGCCGACCCCGGCGGCAAAACCGCCGCGCCGGTGATCAAGGTGCCGGGTCCGCCGCAGCTGATCGCCTCGGACCCGCTGCGGCTGGCCGCCGTGGGCGCGGCCTGGCGACCCGATCTGGCGGCCGGCACGTCCTTGGCCCAGGCCGCCGCCAAACTGCCGGCCCCGGCCGAGCCGCGGGTGTGGGTGCGCGGCGACAGGTTCCGTGCCGAGGTGGCGCACGACCGGCCGCCCAAGGGCTGGACGATGAAGCTGTTCGTCACGTTCCGGGTGCCCGGGCAGCTGCGGCCCGCGCAGCTCCCGCTCGGCGACCTCGCAGGACGCTCCGGCGTGCACGAATGGAACCTGCCGCCGGCCTGCCGGCAGGCTCGGTGCGAGCTGCGCGCCTTCCGCGGGCAGCCGGTCCCGCCCGAGCAGTTCGAGGAGCCCGCGTTCGTACGGGTGACCGTCACCGGGATGGCGGTACGCGAGCAGGGCCGCTGGCGTTCCCTGGCCATGCCGCGCTGGCAGGCCAACCTGGGCCAGCGGGACGGCACGTTCGCGATCACCATGGTCGACAACCAGACGCTGCGCCCCGCCACGTACGACCCGCTGCCCCCGGCGGTCGCGGTCGGGCCCATCGGCACCCGCGTGCTGCCGGGGCTCGACAACGCCTACGCCGGCCCGGTGCGCACCGTCCTCGCGTCCGCCGCCGCGCCCGGCCTGACCGACGTGGGCGTCCTGATGAACCTGGAGCAGGCCGACCGGATGGCGTACGGGGTGCACGAGAAGGCCGCGTACGAGGTGTGGACCGGCCTGACCGACACGGCGGCGCTGGAGCGGGATCTGGAGCGGCAGGGGTTGTCGGTGGTGTCGCGGCGACACGTGGCCGACCTGACCGCGTCGTTCGCCGGGCAGGGGCCGGGGCTGGCGCTGTTGTTGTTGCTGGCGTCCGCGCTGGCGGCGGCGGTGCTGGCGCTCGGGCGCACCGTGCTCGCGCTCTACACGTCGGCCAGGAGGCGCGGGTACGAGCTGGCCGCGCTGGAGGCGTCGGGCGCCAAGGTGGCGGCGCTGCGGGTGGCGCTCCTGCTGGAGCAGGTGATCACGATCGCGGCGGGCACCCTGGCCGGGCTGCTGGCGGGACTGGTGGCGGCGCGGGTGGCGCTCGGCAGGATCCCGCAGTTCACCTCGCCGCCCGTCACGCCGCCGCTGCCGCACGAGGTGGCGGTGGTGCCCGTCGCCCTTGTCGCCGGCGCCGCCCTCCTGATCAGCCTGCTGGCCGCGGTGGTCGTGTCGGAGCTGCTGCTGCGCGGCATCCGCGTGGAGCGCCTGCGCGACGCCCCCGCCTGACCGGTGCCTGACCGGTGCCTGTCCGGCCCCGCCTGTCCGGCCC
>NZ_SMKP01000245.1:0-13517 GCF_004349015.1 Nonomuraea diastatica | reverse complement strand
GGGACACCCGGGCCCGGCGCCTTCCCACCAGGCCCCCCAGCACCGCACCCACCGCCGGCGCCGCCGTCCGGCGTGGGGCCGGGATGGGATACGCCCCCGCCGAGGATCCGCAGGGGCGACGTCAGAGCGGCTCTGCTCGCCCTCCTCCACGAAGGGCCGCAGAACGGCTACCAGATGATCCAGGGCATCGAGGAGCGCAGCCGCGGCGTGTGGCGGCCCAGCCCCGGATCGGTCTACCCGGCGCTCCAGCAGCTGGAGGACGAGGGACTGGTGGCGGCGGACGAAGCGGGCGGGAGCCGTACGTACCGGGTGACCGAGCAGGGGCGCGCGCACGCGGCCCGGCACGCCGGCGAGGCGCCGTGGGAGGAGGTCGCCCGCACCGTGCCGGCCGGCCACCACGAGCTGCGCCTGCTCTGGGCCCAGCTCAACGAGGCCTTCTCCCACCTGGCCAGGACGGGCAGCGACCGGCAGGTGGCGGCGGCCAAGAAGCTGATCAAGCAGACCCGCAAGTCCGTCTTCCACATCCTCGCGGAGGGCTGAATGGGTGAGAACGCGGCGGTGGCCGTGCGGGGGTTGCGGAAGTCGTACGGCAAGGTCGACGCCGTCAAAGGCGTGGACTTCGAGGTGCGCCCCGGTGAGGTGTTCGGCTTCCTCGGCCCCAACGGCGCCGGCAAGACCACCACCATCAACATGCTCTGCACCCTGGTGAACCCGACCGGCGGCGGCGCCACGGTCGCGGGGCACGACGTGGTGCGGGAACGTGACGAGGTGCGCAGGAACATCGGCCTGGTCTTCCAGGACCCCACCCTCGACGGCTACCTGAGCGCCGAGCAGAACCTGCGCTTCCACGCGGAGCTGTACGGCGTGCCGAAGAGCGTGGTCGGCGACCGGATCCGGCAGGTGATGGAGATGGTGGCGCTGTGGGACCGCAAGGACGCCAAGGTGATGACGTTCTCCGGCGGCATGAAGCGCCGGCTGGAGATCGCCAGGGGCCTGCTGCACTCGCCACGGGTCTTGTTCCTGGACGAGCCGACCGTCGGCCTCGACCCGCAGACCCGCTCGGCCATCTGGGGCTACATCAACCAGTTACGGCTCATGGAGGACATCACCATCTTCATGACCACGCACTACATGGACGAGGCCGAATACTGCGACAGGATCGCGATCATCGACCACGGCGAGATCGTCGTCATCGACTCCCCTGAGGCGCTCAAGGCCAGCGTCGGCGAGGACCGCGTGCAGATCCAGACCGCCGACGACACCGCGGCGATCGAGGCGCTGCGGGAGCGGTTCGGGCTGGAGGCGGCCGTGCGCGACGGCGCGGTGACGTTCGCGGTGCCGTCGGGCGAGGAGTTCGTGCCCCGGCTGTTCGCCGAGCTCGGCATGCCGATCCGGTCGGTGAGCGTCTCCCGGCCGTCGCTCGACGACGTGTTCATGTCCTACACCGGCTCCACGATCCGCGACGCCGAGGCCGGCGGCGACACCATGGCGTGGGCGCGTGCGATGGCGAGGCGATAGTCATGGCGGCAGAGACCATCAGTGTCCGGGTGCCGGCCCGCAGCGCCGGTCACGACCTCCGGGCCATCAAGATCGTGCTCCACCGGGAGATGTTGCGGTTCGTCAACGACCGCACCCGCATGGTGTCGATGCTCACGCAGCCCGTGTTGTGGTTGTTCGTCATGGGCACGGGTCTGGGCTCGCTGGTGCAGGGCTCGATCCCCGGGATCGACTACCGCACGTTCATGTTTCCCGGCATGATCTCCATGACCGTGATCATGACGGGCATGTTCTCCGCCGGGTCCATCGTGTGGGACCGCGAGTTCGGGTTCCTCAGGGAGATGCTCGTCGCGCCCGTGTCGCGCGGCGCGATCGTGGTCGGCAAGTGCCTGGGCGGCGCCATCGTGGCCACCGGGCAGGGCGTCGTCATCCTCGCCATGGCAGGGCTGGTGGGCGTGCCCTACTCCCCCACGCTGTTCCTCACGCTGCTGGCGGAGATGTTCCTGGCGGCGTTCACGATCACGGCCTTCGGGGTGATGCTGGCCGCCCGGATGAAGAACATGCAGACCTTCTTCGGGCTGATGCAGATGGCGATCATGCCGATGATGTTCCTGTCGGGGGCGATGTTCCCGCTGGCCAACCTGCCTTCGTGGCTCCACGTGCTGACCGTCGTCAACCCGATGACGTACGCGGTGGATCCGATGCGGCAGGCGGTCTTCGCGCATCTGGACGTGCCCGCCCAGGTGAACGCGGTGCTGAATCCCGGGGTGACGTGGTTCGGTCAGCAGGTGCCGGTGCTGCTGGAGCTGGGCGTCGTGGCCGCGCTCGGTGCGGCGCTGCTCGGCGTGGGCATCGCCCAGTTCAGGCGGGCCGAGTAGGCCCGGGGCGACGAGGCCCGGGGCGGTGCGCCCCGGGCCCGTCGTCGTGTCAGGGAGTTCAGGCGGTCACCGTCTCACGCGGACGTAGTCCGAGCCGCTGGTGTCGCCGTGGGCGTCGTCGTCACCGCGGAAGACGAACCTCCAGCGGCCCGACCGCCAGGCCTTGGCCTTGGTGTAGAGGCGGCCGCTGTCGCTGGACCAGGTCGTCTTCACGTACTGCCACGTGCGCGAGCCCAGCGGCCTGAAGTACAGCGACACCCGGCCCTGGTACCCCTCCCAGGAGCCCTCGTCGTCGATCTGCAGCAGGCCCCTGATCCTCAGGTGAGAGCCGCGCTCGACCGGCTCGGGGTACGCGTTGACCTTGATCAGCCGCGTGTCCGCCTTCTCGGGCGGCGTGACGGTCACCCAGTCCGGGCGGCTGGCCGTGCCCTTGACGCCGCGGGCGCCGCCGTACTCGGCGCGCCACCAGCCCGAGCTCCGCGCGGTGGCAGAGGCGTAGAAGCGGCCGTGGCGGCTGGTCCTGTCGCTCGTGACGTACGTCCAGCGGTCGGAGCCGGCGGCCTTGAAGAAGATCTCCACCCGCTGGCCGGACACGCGAGCGCGGTCCTCGATCCGCAGGGAGCCGGAGAAGCGGAGCCTGTCGCCCTGCTCCACGGGCTCGGGACGGGCGTCGAAGCGGGAGATCCGGCTGTCGAGCCTGGAGCGCCTGACGTCGACCCGGTCGGAGTCGCTGACGGACGACTCGGCCGCGGACGTCGCCGCGAACTGGGCCCGCCACCAGCCGGTGGAGTCGACGCGGACGCGGGCGCTGAACCAGCCGCCGCGGCCGGTCCGCACCTTGGCGACCTCGCGGTAGGCGTCCGTACCACGCTCACGGAAGGTGATCGCGACGGACTGGCCGGAGTAGGCCTTGCCGTCGGCGAGGAGCCGTCCGGAGACCCTGATCCTGTCGCCCTTGTCCACCTGGTCGGGGCGGGCGCCGAAGTTGGCGATCTTGGTGTCGAGCAGTTTCCTGACGACTTCGAACGTCCCGCTGCGAGACGCGTCGCCGCCGCCGGTGGCGGAGGCTCTCCAGCCCCACTTGCCGACGTTGCCGGCGTCGAAGGACTTCGTGCCGGTCCACTTCGTCCAGTTTCCGCGCTTGGCCGGCGTCAGGGTGACGGGGGTGTCGACGCTGACGTCGCCGGGCGCCTTGACCGTGAAACCGGCCTTCTCCGCGCCCTTGGTGTAGAAGCTGAACGTGGCCTTGACCGCGCCCTTGGAGACGTCGATCGGAGGGCCGGGGTCGATGCTCACCCTGGCGATGGCGGGGGATTGAGCCGCCGTCGCGGCGGTGGCCGCCGAGACGACCGTCCCGGCGGCCAGCACGGTGGCGAGAGCGGCTACACGGATGCGTTGTAACATGCGGGTTCCTTTCTGGACACCCCATTGGTCCAACGCGGCATTGAGGGTGCCACGTGTGTCACCCAGTAGACGTGCTCGCGAACGGGAAGGTTGGGGATTCTGACAAACAGTAATAAGTTGGGGTCAAAGGGACCGGTCCACAACATGTCATCGGTGTCCGGCAGACGGCAGCGCCGAACAAAGACATAATCGAGCTGTGGCGCGCGACACAGTTGAGACTCATTTCACCCAGGCCGTTGCGATGCTTGAGGCGGGCCCCGCCCGAGATCCCGGGCAGCCGGTCCGCGACGGCGTCGCCCTGACCGGCGAGCAGTGCCGCACCCTGTTCCACCGCCAGCTCGACAGCCGGCTGCTCGACGTCGCCGCCCGCTGGTTGCGCGCGCAGGACGAGGGCTACTACACGATCGGCTCCGCCGGTCACGAAGGCAACGCGGCCGTCGCCGCCGCGCTGCGGCCCGGCGACCCCGCCCTGCTCCACTACCGCTCCGGCGCCTTCTATCTCACCAGGTCAGAGCAGGCCGGGCGGCTGCCCGAGCAGGGCATCCGCGACGTGCTGATGGGCCTGACCGCGGCGGCCGACGAGCCGATCGCGGGCGGCAGGCACAAGGTGTTCGGCCATCCCGACCTGGCCGTCATCCCGCAGACCTCGACGATCGCCAGCCACCTGCCCAGGGCCGTCGGCGTGGCGTTCGCGATCGAGCGGGCGCGGGCCCTCGGCGTCAGGTCCGCCTGGCCGGAAGACGCGGTCGCCGTCTGCAGCTTCGGCGACGCCTCGATCAACCACGCCAGCGCCCTGTCCGGCTTCAACACCGCCTCCTACGCGACCCACCAGGGGCAGGCGCTGCCCCTCCTGTTCGTGTGCGAGGACAACGGCATCGGCATCAGCGTCCGCACCCCCAAGGGGTGGGTGGAAGCGGCCGCGCGGCGCCCGGGCATCGTCTACTTCGCCGCCGACGGCTGCGACCTGGCACAGGTCTACGACGTGGCCGTCCGTGCCGCCGAGCACGTACGCGAGCACCGCTCTCCCGCCTTCCTGCACCTGTCGACCGTGCGGCTCATGGGGCACGCCGGCTCGGACGTCGAGTCGGCCTACCGCACGCAGCGCGAGATCAAGGCCGGCCTCGCGCGCGACCCGCTGCTGCGGACGGCGGCGCTGCTCGTCGAAGCCGGGCTGGAGACCCCGGAAGGGCTGCTCACCACGTACGAGTCCACACGTGAGCACGTGCTGCGGATGGCGATGGAGACGACGCGCAGCCCGCGGCTCGGCTCGGCCCGCGAGGTCATGGAGCCGATCGCGCCGCGCGACCCCGAGTTGATCGCCAGGATCAGCCCGGTGGCGGCCACCGGCGAGGCCAGGGAGAAGACGTTCGCCGGGTCTCTGCCGGAGAACGAGCAGCCGCTGACGCTCTGCCAGTCCGTCAACCGCACGCTCGCCGACGCGCTGACCGTCTACCCGGAGATGACGGTGTTCGGCGAGGACGTCGCCAAGAAGGGCGGCGTCTACGGCGTGACCAGGGGGTTGCAGAAGCGGTTCGGACCTGGGCGGGTGTTCGACACGCTGCTCGACGAGCAGGCCGTCCTGGGGCTGGCGCTCGGCTCCGGCGTGTCGGGGCTGCTGCCGGTGCCCGAGATCCAATACCTCGCCTACCTGCACAACGCGCTCGACCAGATCCGCGGGGAGGCGGCCACGCTGTCGTTCTTCTCGCGCGGCACCTACACCAACCCGATGGTGGTGCGGGTGGCCGGCTACGCCTACCAGAAGGGGTTCGGCGGCCACTTCCACAACGACAACGCGGTGGCGGCGCTGCGCGACATCCCGGGGCTGGTCATCGCCTCGCCGTCGCGCCCCGACGACGCCTCGGCCATGCTGCGCACCTGCCTGGCGGCGGCCCGCATGTCCGGGTCGGTCTGCGTCTACCTGGAGCCGATCGCGCTCTACCACACGCGTGACCTGTTCGAGCAGGGCGACGGAGGCTGGCTGGCGCCCTACGCGCCGCCCGGTCGCTGGGCCGAGACCCACGTCCCCATCGGGCGCGCCCGCTCCTACGGCGACGGGCGCGACCTGACGATCGTGACGTTCGGCAACGGGGTGCGGATGAGCCTGCGCGCCGCGGTGCGGCTCACCCAGGAGGGCTACGGCTGCCGCGTGCTCGACCTGCGCTGGCTGGCGCCGCTGCCGTTGGACGACCTGCTGCGGGCCGCGGAGCTGACCGGCAACGTGCTGATCGCCGACGAGACCCGGCACTCGGGAGGCGTGTCGGAGGGCGTCGTGGCCGAGCTGCTCGACGCCGGGTTCACCGGGTCGATCGCCCGGGTCACCTCATCCGACAGCTTCATCCCGCTCGGCGGGGCGGCCGACCACGTGCTGCTGTCGGAGGAGGAGATCGAGCAGGCGGCGCGCAAGCTACTCGGTTGAGCGCGCCACCGCGCCCCTGATGCACATGGGCTTCGACCAGGCCACGGTCGACGACTCCGAGATGCGCAGGGGCACGCCGACGACGAAGCAGTAGCCGGTGTCGGGGTCGAGACCCGCGACACGGGTCGAGGTGGCTCCCTGGGCCAGCGCGGTGATGCGCTGCTCGCCCTCTTTCACCGGCGAACGCTGCAGCACGACGGGATAGCGGCGGGCCCCGGAGGGCAGCGCCCAGCGCAGCTTCACCAGCGCACCCTGGTCCGCCGTCACCTTCAGGGCGCGCGGGGCCAGCGCCGCCACGTCCCGCTCGTCGATGGGCTCGGGCTCGCCGGTGCCCTGCTGGGAGGCCGGCGGCTGGGTGGTCGTGCGAGGGGGCGGGCTCTGCTGGAGCGACAGGTGCACCGCCAGCGCCGTGCCGCCGGCCGCGATGACGGCGATCCCGACACCGATCACGAGGTTTGTCGCCGGCCGCGGCGATCCGGCCGGCACGCCAGGCCCGCGGGGCGCCGGCCCACCGGTCGCGGCCGGATTGACCGGGCCGGCCGGACCGGTCGCGTGCGGGTCGTGGCGGGGGTAGGACACCGTGGACATCCCCGGTCCCGGCCCCGGATCCTGGCCCACCAGGTCCGTCACCGGCAGACCCAGCTCTCCCTGCACCTCCTGCAACGTCCGCGCGAGCTCACGCGCGGACGCGTACCGGGCCTCGGGGTGTTTGGACATCGCCCGCAGGATCGTCTCGAAGACCGGCGGCGGCACGTCGGCGCGGTTGAGGGGTGGCGGATCGACGCTGAGCACGCGGTACATCAGCGGCGCGATCGACGGGTCCGTCGCGTTGTGGAAAGCCGGCCGGCCGGCCAGCAGGTGGTAGAGGGTCGAGCCGAGCGAGTAGATGTCGGTCGAAGCGGAGTGGGGGGCGCCGGTGAGCACCTCGGGGGCGGCGTGCAGCGGCGTGAACGCCTGCGAGGTGGCCGAGACCTCCGCGTTGTCGACGACCCTGGCCACGCCGAAGTCGGCGATGGCGGGCTCGCCGTACCGGGAGATGAGGATGTTCTGCGGCTTGATGTCGCCGTGCAGGACGCCGGCCTCGTGCACGGCGGCCAGCGCGCCGGCCAGCTTGACGCCCGCGCGCAGCGTGTCCTGCACGGACAGCGGGCCCTCCCGGCGGACCTTGTCACGCAGCGAGCCGTGCTCGAAGAAGTCCATCGCGATGTACGGCTTGCCGGAGCGCGTCACACCGGTGTCGAAGACGGTCACGACGTTGGGGTGGCCGGTCAGGCGGCCGGTGAGCTGCAACTCCCGCTGGAACCGGCGCATAGTGCGCTGGTCGACCCGGTCGACGGAGAGCACCTTGAGTGCCACGATCCGGTCGAGGCGCTCCTGGTGGGCGCGGTAGACGACGGCGAACCCGCCCCGGCCCGCCTCGTCGAGCACGCGGTAGCCCGGTGCGTTCTCGACTGGCAGCACGGCACTCCCCCCTGTCACGGAGCTCGCAGGCGAGTTTAGCGGGGAGATGCGAGCCTAGAGAGGATTCATGAGGTATGCGGCGAAAGCCACTGACGCGAGCGACACCAGCAGGAAGAAGAACACGTAGAACCCGCCCGGCAGGATCGTCAGCCTGGCCAGCTGGTCGGCGTCGGAGTCACGGGCCTGGCGCCGGTGCCGCTTGCGCTGCAGCTCGATGACCGGCCGGATCCCGCCGAACAGCAGGAACCACACCGCCACCAGGGCCACGACCTGCTGAACCTCGGCCGGCGCGTACATGATGAGGGCGAACACCGCGCCGCCGGTGGCCAGCAGGATCAGGGCGCCGTACAGGTTGCGGATGAGCAGCAGCATGCAGACCAGGAACAGCAGCACGACCCAGATCAGCAGCGTGATGCGGCCCTGCTCGGTCAGCCACGCCGCGGCCAGGCCCAGCAGCGAGGGCGCGAGATAACCGGCCAGCGCGGTCAGGACCATGCCGGGACCGGTGGGCTTGCCCCTGGTCAGGGTGACGCCCGAGGTGTCGGAGTGCAGGCGGATGCCTTCGAGCTTGCGCCGGGTGGCCAGCGCCATCAGCGCATGGCCACCCTCGTGGGCGATCGTGATCAGGCCCCTGGACACCTGCCAGGGCAGGCGGAAACCGACGAGCACGAGCGCGGCGAGAGCCGAGACCGCCATGACCCAGGGGTCGGGGTCAGGCTGAACCTCGATCAGGTGGGCCCAGAACTTGTCCATCGAGGGAGAACCCTATCCAGGTAAAGTCCTTCCCGTGGCCACAGAACAACATTCTGACGCGGAGGTGCCGGACTGGTGGCGGGGCCTCGGCTTGCCCGGCCTGATCGACCTGCACGTTCACTTCCTGCCCGAACGCATGCAGCGGCGCGTCTGGCACCACTTCCGCCACGGCGGCCCGCTGGTGGGCGACGGCTGGAAGATCGAGTACGAGTGGCCGGTGGAGGAGCGGCTGACGCGGCTGCGGGAGCTGGGCGTACGCACGTTCCCCGCCCTCGCCTACGCCCACAAACCGGGCATGGCCGCCGATCTCAACGCCTGGACTCTCGACTTCGCCCGCCGTACACCGGAATGCCTCCCGTCGGCGACCTTCTACCCCGAGCCTGGAGTCGTGGGCTACGTGCGACGAGCGCTCACGGACGGTGCCCGGATCTTCAAGGTGCACCTGCAGGTCGGCGGGTTCGACCCGCGAAGCGAGGAACTGGACGAGGTGTGGGGGCTGCTGGTGGAGGCCGGGGTGCCGGTGGTGACGCACGCCAGCTCGGTGCCCGTCCCCTGCGGTCACGTCGGCGCGGAGCCGATCGGCCGGGTGCTGCGCCGCCATCCCGGGCTCCGGCTGGTGATCGCGCACCTGGGGATGCCGGAGTACGACCCGTTCTTCGAGCTGGCCGCGCGCTACGAACGGGTCGCGCTGGACACCACGATGGCGTTCACCGACTTCGCCGAGCGCGGCATGCCGTTCCCCGCCCGGCTGCGGCCCGCGCTGCTTGATCTCGGCCTCGCGGGGAAGGTGGTGCTCGGTAGTGACTTCCCGACCATCCCGTACTCCTACGCGCACCAGCTCGACGCGCTCGCCCGGCTCGGCCTCGGCGACGCCTGGCTCAGGGCCGTGTGCTGGGACAACGGCGCGGACATGATCTGATGAGAAAGTGAACGATCGGCACGTGGCGCTCATCAGCGCCTTCTACGACGCTCTGGGGCAGGCGGACTTCGCGGCCATGGAGAGCTGCTACCACCCCGAGGTCAGTTTCGGCGACCCCATCTTCCAGGAGGTGGACGGGCGCGAAAGGGTCATGCGGATGTGGCGGCTGCAGCTCGGCGTCCGCAATGGGCTGAAGTCCGCCTACGGCGACGTGACGGCGGACGACCACAGCGGCACCGCGCACTGGACGGCCCGCTACACGTTCTCGCGCACGGGACGCGAGGTCGTCAACGAGATCGACGCGCTGTTCAGGTTCGAGGACGGGCTGATCGTCCGCCACCACGACGACTTCGACTTCAGGCGCTGGTCGAAGATGGCGCTCGGCAGGCCGCACGGGCTGCTGTTCGGCTGGACTCCCATGTGGCGCAAGTCCATCAGAGACCGGGCGGCGCAGCAGCTCGGCGGGTTCCAGCCCGCGTAACCGTTGGGAGGGGCAGGGAAGGCATGGCCAGGGTCAGAGGGTTCAGGCGCGGCACGGACGCACGCGAGGAGGCGCCCGAGCTCTCCATGGACCCGCGCGCCTCGGAAGAGCCGCCCTACCGGCCGACCGTCATCGACAACGCGATCTACCGCGACGGGGAGCGGGTCGACAACCCGGGCTCGCTCGCCGACGCCTTCGAACGCCTCAAGCAGGAGCCGGGCAGCATGGCCTGGATCGGCCTCTACCGGCCGAAGGAATGGGAACTGGTCAAGCTCGGCGAGGAGTTCGAGCTGCACGAGCTGGCGCTGGAGGACGCCATCGTCGGCTCCCAGCGGCCCAAGGCCGACCGTTACGGCGACACGCTGTTCGTGGTGCTGCGGGCCGCACGCTACCTCGACGACGTGGAGGAGGTCGCGTTCGGGGAGCTGCACCTCTTCGTCGGCCCCAACTTCGTGATCACCGTACGCCACGCGGAGGCGCCCGACCTGCACGGAGTGCGCCGGCGGATGGAGTCGGACCCCGCCCTGCTCCGGCAGGGCCCGCAGGCCGTGCTCTACGCCATCCTCGACGCCGTCGTCGACGGCTACGCGCCGGTGGTGGCCGGGCTGCAGAAGGACATCGAGGAGATCGAGGTCCAGGTCTTCGGCGGCGACCCTTCGGTCTCCCGCCGCGTCTACGAGCTGTCGGGCGAGGTGATCGAGTTCCAGCGGGCCACGGCGCCGCTGGTCGGGATGATCCACGGGTTCATCGCGGGAGCGGCGAAATACGGGGTGACCAGCGAGCTGGAGAGCTATATGCGTGACGTGGCCGACCACGCGATCACCGTGGAGGAGCGCATCTCGTCCTTCCGGCAGACGTTGCAGAACATCCTCATCGTCAACTCGACGCTCGTCACGCAGGCTCAGAACGAGGAGATGGCGCGGATGACGGAGGCGAGCATCAGGCAGGGCGAGGAGGTCAAGAAGATCTCCGCCTGGGCCGCCATCCTCTTCGCGCCCACCCTGGTCGGCACCATTTACGGGATGAACTTCGACTTCATGCCCGAAACGCACTGGGCGTTCGGCTACCCGTTCTCCATCCTGCTCATGGCCGCCGTCTGCCTGATCCTCTACACCGTCTTCAAACGCCGCGACTGGCTCTGACTTCGTGCCATCGACGCCCGAGGCTTCACGGGCGTGTCGGCGAAGACTCCACACCCCTTTGCCCAAGCTGCCGCAGCGGCCATCGCGAATCTTCGCCACTTACAGTGTTCGTTGTGTGACAATGAGTGTCATGCCGTCCCCCCGACATGACACGCTTGTCAAGCTGTTCCACGACCGTCCCTCACTGGTGGTCGATATTCTGCGCGATCTCATGGGCGTGAACCTGCCCGTCACTCCGCTGATCCAGATTGAGAAGACCACCTTCAACACCCGCCCCTCCGACGACATCGAGGCCGACCTGGTGCTGACCATGGGGCCACCGCAAGCCATCGCACACGCCGTCATCGTGGAGATCCAGCAGGACAGGTCCAAGGACCCCCGGCAGTTGGCTCGCTACGCGGCCTCGCTGTGGCTGATGCTGAAGTGCGATGTCACCGTGTTGGTCATCTGTCCCGACCGCAAAGACGCCATCTACTACGCAGAGCCGATCGACTCCGGGCTGACCGGTTACCGCTTCCAGGCCTGGGTGCTGGGACCGGACGCCATCCCCGCCATCACCGACCCCCAGCAAGCCGCCGACCACCTGGACCTCGCGGCCATGTCGGTCATGGTCCACGGTCGCAGCCGCAAGGTCATCGAGGCGTTCGCCACAGCACTGGCCGACAGCCCCGACGACCACGCTCCGAAGTACTATGAATACGCCTTCAGCATGGCCGCGCCCGAGATCCAGCGTCTCATGGAGGAAATCATGACATCCACCGACTGGCCCGTCTACAGTCCTTTCGCCCGCGAGCACTACGGCCGCGGCCTCGAAGAAGGCAGGACAGAAGGCAAAGCAGAGGGCAGGACCGAGGGCAAGGCGGAAGAAGCAGCCAAGTCAGTGTTGCTCGTGCTGACAGCCCGCGGCCTCGACGTCTCAGAGGACGCCCGCGTCCGGATCACTTCCTGCACTGACCTGGCCCAGCTCGAAACCTGGCTCACCCGGGCCGCCACCGCCCAAGCCCTTCAGGATCTGTTCACCTGAGCCCGCCCCGCTCTAATCTGCTCCGGCAGCCGGGCGAGTAAATCTGAACGTCCAGCGTTCGCGGATTCTGTGGCCTCGTCGCTGCTTCGAGGCGGAGGTCATCGGCATTCCGGCAGAATTGTGAGAGCCGCCGCCCCCGGATCGGGGCGGCTCACCACGTCGCCGCGATCACCATGCCGACCACGACCAGGGAGACGATGGCGACGCGCAGCGCGGCGAGAGTACGCCTCCGGCCAGTGGCGATCATTCCTGCTCCTCAGGTGTCCGGACCGAGGCGTTCTTCCAGGCGTTCGAGGCGCTGGACGAACGGCTGGAGCTCCTGACGGATCGCGGCCGCCAGTCTCGCCTGCACGGCGGCCCCGGCCTCTCCTTGGGCGCTCGCCCCGCCCTGGGCCGCGAGGGTGTCCTGCTGAGCCTGGGCACGCAGGTGGACATGTCCGGCCAGGGCCGCCACCACCGCGCGCCGGGTGAGCCGGGGCTCGGCGCCCAGCCCGCGCAGGACCTGGCCGGCGATCCCGTCGGGCTCGGCGACGAGGCCGAGCAGGAGGTGCTCACAACCGACGTAGTTGTGGCCGAGAGAGGTGGCCTCGGTGACGGTGAGCTCCAGGGCGTTGGCGGCCTCCGTGCTCAGCGCCAGCGGCGCGTCGCCGTCCGTGGCGCCTTCAGGCTCCTGGGCCGGCCGGTGGCGGGAGAGGTCGCGCCCGGCCTGCTCGGGGTCGACGTCCATGGCGCGCAGCACGTGCAGCGCCAGGTTGGCGCCCTCGCTCAGCATGCCGGCGAGCAGGTGCTCGGTGCCGACGCTGGTGGCCCCGTCGGCCCTGGCCGCCTCCTGGGCCAGCTTGACCACCACGACGCGGGTCCTGGGAGTGAGGTGTGCCAGCGCCCCGGTCGGCTCGTCGAGGTCTTGGGGGACCAGGGCCATCTCCCTGATGGCGGTCACCCGGCGCACCGCCTGCTCCAGGGCACGCTGACAGATCGCCGACACCGGGACGCCGGCCTGCTTGACGGCCTCGGCGAGCTCGTCGGGGAGGTATACGTTGATCTTAGGCATGCCCCCACTATAACCCCAATGGGGTGCTAGACCATACCCCATGCCCGTTGGCGAGATTCAGAACGGAGGGGCGCGTCGCGGTGCGGCCGTGCTCCGGCCGGCAGAGGCGCAGCGGGCTCACCCACGCAGGGTGAGCCCGAGTAGATGGGCGATCCGGCACCGGGCGACGGCTGCTCCCCGAAGTCACCGATGGCAGGCCCGACAGCGCTCGTCAAACAGCGGCCCTTCGACCTGCGATCGCACACTTATAGTAAAGCATCTGTCACACTCCGCACCACCGGGTGGAGAAACCGTGACACCGGTGGATCGAGGCGCGTCAAGCGCGGAAGATGTGGCGCATGCCGAAGCCCGTCGGGAAGGCGCGGGCCGGCGCGCTGGCGGACACCGTGTGGCGCCCGCCGCTCGACTTCGAGAAGTCGAAGACGGTGATCGTGCCTTCAGGCTGTTGTAGTGCGGGCTCGGCATGGCGCTGGTGCCGCCCGGGCTGGGCG
>NZ_SMKP01000244.1:0-13582 GCF_004349015.1 Nonomuraea diastatica | reverse complement strand
GCCCACGGCCCCGCACGCCGCCCCCGCCCACGTCAGGGTGCGCGGCAACGACTACCGGGTTCTCGGCCCTCCGGAGCACGTCACCCCGGAGCTCACGGTCAGCGTCGTCATCCCCGCCTACGGCGGTCAGGACAAGCTCGACCTGGTGCTTCAGGGTCTGGCGCGGCAGACGTACCCGGCGGAGCTGACGGAGATCATCGTCGTCGACAACGGCACCTCGCCCCCGCTGCGCCTGCCCCAGGGCACGGCCGCCCGGCTGGTCGTGTGCGGCAAGCCGGGCCGGGCCTGCGCCCGCAACGCGGGGCTCGCCGAGGCCACGGGCGACGTGATCTTCTGGCTCGACTCCGACGTGGTGCTCACACCGGGCGCGATCGAGGCGCACATGCGCTGGCATCACGCCGCACCCTACGCCGTCGTGACCGGCTCCCTCAGGTTCACCGGCGCGGAGCCGCCCGCCGAGCTGCCCCATGACCTGGAGGCGGTGTTCGAGCCGGCCGAGCCGCACGCCTGGATCGTCGACCTGGTCGAGCGCACCGACGGGCTGACCGCCAACCCGCAGCGCCCGTTCAGCCTGCACGTCGGCGGCGCGACCTCCGTCAACGCCCGCCTGATCGCGGCGGCGGGCCCGATGGACGACGACCTGATCCTCGGCCAGGACACCGAGCTGGGCTACCGCCTCGCCCAGGCCGGAGCCGTGTTCGTCCCCGAGCCGCGGGCCCGCGCCTACCACCTCGGGCCCACCATGCGGATGCGCGACAAACAGCCGATCGACCGGGTGAGCCACGCGTTCGTGGCCGACCGCATCCCGGCCTACCGCTGGTTGCGCGGCCATCCGGCGCGGCGGTGGAAGATCCCGTACGTCACCGTGGTGATGGACGGCACCGTGGGTTACGACACCGTGCGGCCGGCGGTGGACGCCCTGCTCGCCGGCACCGTCCCCGACCTCTCCGTGCTCCTCCTCGGCCCCTGGGAACGGCTCGGCGGCGAGCGCCGCGCGCCGCTGAAGGACCCCGACCTCGAACTCGTGCTGGTCCGCGGCCACTACGAACACGAACACCAGGTGCGCCTGGCGTCCGCCGAAAAGATCGACCCGGCCGTGCCGTTCGTGCTGCGCCTGCCGCCCGGCTGGGCGCCCGGCGAGGACACCGTCGCCCACCTGCTCGACCTGGCTCGCGACGAGGGCCTCGGCCTGGTGAACGTGCTGCTGCGAGAGTCGGCGGACGGCGTCGTCGCGGCTCGGCTGGAACGTACGTCGGCCTTCGCCAGGGCCCGCATCGTGGCGGCACCCGGCGAGGACCTCGACGACGCGGTGGACACGGTGTCGGGAGTCTCCTGGGTCGAGGGTGAGACCTGCGGTTTCACCGCCGAGCCCGTGCCGCCGACCGGGCGGCGGGCGGCGTACAAGGCCCGCGTCGAGGCGCAGACGGAGGCGGCCAGGCGGGCCGCCGAGAACGAGCGGCTGCGGGCGCAGGTGGCGAAGTGGAAAGAGGAGGCGGGGCGCTGGCGCAAGAGCACCGTCGAGCTGCGCCGCGAGGTCGGCGCCCTGCGTCGCCGGATCGCCGCCGCCAACCGCGCCCAGCAGAGCCTTCGCGTGATGGTGTCCACCACCATGAGACGCGCCCTCCGCAAACGCCTGCGCGGCTGACCACCGCGAGCAGCCTCTCGCGCCGGGCGCCTCGCGCGAACGCCTGCGCGGCGGACCGCCCCGCGCTGGTTCGCGTCGTCAGCCGGGGCGCAGGGCCGACTTCAGGCGTCTGAGCAGGGTCTTCTCGGACGGCTCGGCAAGCGCCGTCACCTGGGCGGGGATGGTGACCGGCTCCGGCGCGGGCGCGGGCGGCGCGGGCCAGTAGCGGTCCGGGGGCTCGTGGCGTACCCCATGGGTGATGTCGATCACCTCGTCCAGGTCCGCGCCCGGCCAGTTCGCCGAAGGCGACAGGAGCACGGCGCGGCCGAGCGCCGAGGTGCGTTCGAGCCGGGCGGAACGCCCGCCGGGGAGGTCCACGACCAGGATCCCCGCCAGGTCCTTCTGGACCGATTCGATCATGCGCTCCAGCGTCGCCCGGTGCAGCGGCACGTCCACCGGCCCTCGATAGCGGAACGGCGTCGGCGCGGGCGTCGGGGCGGCCTCGTCGATGAGGCGGACGCGTTCGTCGTGCGCGAACAGATCACGCATCAGCCGCAATTCGAAACACGGGTCGGACAACGTCACGCGCCGCTCGTCGTCCAGCCGCGACCACGGCCCGACCAGCGTCACCACGACGTCCTGCAGCTTGCCGTCCAGCGCCGCCGCCACCGCCCGCCGCACCACGGACTCGGACGTGTCGGTCACGTCGAGCACGATCTCGACGTACGGCACCAGCCACCGCCGCCCGCGGTCCTTGCGCAGGTCCCTGCGGAGCGGGATCCGGTGCGCCAGGTAGGGCTCGACCGCCCGCACGGCCCGCTCCCTGTCACGATGTTGCGAGGGCAGCCCCAGGTGCACGGCCTGCGCCTCCATCTCGGGCACGAACACCACGCCGTGCATCGCCAGCCGGTAGGAGAACTCGGTGTCCTCGCCCCGCACCACGTTCGGGTCGAGACCGCCCACGGCGTGGAAGATCTCCCTGGGCAGGGCGAAGGTCGGCCCCGTGCACACGTGGTAGGGGTTGCGGCTCTTGCGCAGCCCGTCGGTCTTGGCGATCGTCGCCTCGGTGGAGCTCGGCACGGCCTCGGCCAGGTCGAACACCTCGTCCAGGCGGCGCGCCGTGAAGACCTGGCGCGGCGTAGCCGGCGGCGTGTCGACGAACTTCTTCATCCCGATGCTGACCAGATAGTCGGTCACGTGGTGCCAGCGGGCCATGGCCTCGATGTGCTCGCGGCAGGCCACCATGTCGGCGTCGAGGCGCTGGATGATCTCGCCGTCGGCGGCCTTGACGCCCGTGTTGACGGCGTTGGAGATGCCCCAGCCGTCGCGCACGCGGACGACGCTGGTGTTGACCGGCCTGATCTCGGGCAGCCGGATCGGCGGATCGCTGCCGTCGTCGACGACCAGAACCTCCATGAGATGGTTCGGGTACGTCTGCGCGGCCAGCGCGGCCAGCGTCAGATCGAGCCCCTTCCCGCCGTGAGCCGGTATCACCACGCTCACGGACAGGTCGGGTGACCAGGCGCCGAGCTGCGGAACCGCTACTGGTGAATAGTCGTTCTGCGTCAAAGCAGGACGCGCGTTCATGGTGGTGACCCCCTGGCCGAGACCTTATCGGGAGATGCTGAGAATTTCCTGAATAGTGCCCCTGTCCAACGACTGTTCGGGGCAGGGGCACACGGGCTGCGTCCGTTCCGTGGCCGTGTCGTGTCCGTCCCGTGGACGCGGCTCCGCGACGGTCGTCCGCACCCCGTACACTCGGTGCCGAACACCGCAGGTAGGGAGTCCATCATGAGCAGGTCGTGGCGTGGCCTCATCGAGGAATACCGCGAGCGTCTTCCCGTGAACACGAAGACGCCCGTCGTCACGCTACTCGAAGGCGGCACGCCGCTGGTGCCCGCGCACCGCGTCTCCGCCCTGACGGGCTGCGACGTCTACCTCAAGGTCGAGGGCGCCAACCCGACCGGCAGCTTCAAAGACCGCGGCATGACCGTGGCCATCAGCAAGGCGGTAGAAGAGGGCGCCAAGGCGGTCATCTGCGCCTCCACCGGCAACACCTCGGCCTCGGCCGCCGCCTACGCCGTCCGGGCCGGGCTGACCTGCGCCGTGCTGGTGCCACGGGGAAAGATCGCCATGGGCAAGCTGGCCCAGGCGCTCGTGCACGGCGCCACGCTGCTGCAGGTCGAGGGGTCGTTCGACGACTGTCTCGAGATGACCCGCAAGCTGTCGTCCAACTACCCGATCGCGCTGGTCAACTCGGTCAACCCGTTCCGGTTGCAGGGGCAGAAGACGGCGGCGTTCGAGATCGTCGACACGCTGGGCGACGCCCCCGACATCCACTGCATCCCGGTGGGCAACGCCGGCAACATCTCGGCCTACTGGATGGGTTATCGCGAATACGCCGACGACGGGGTGGCGACGAAGCGGCCGCGCATGCTCGGTTTCCAGGCCAGCGGGGCGGCGCCCATCGTGGCGGGGGCGCCCGTCGCCCACCCGCACACGATCGCCACCGCGATCCGCATCGGCAACCCGGCCTCCTGGTCGCTGGCCATCTCGGCCCGTGACGAGTCCGGCGGGGCCATCCAGGCGGTGACCGACCGGCAGATCGCGGCGGCGTACAAACTGCTGGCGCAGGAGGAGGGCGTGTTCGTCGAGCTCGCGTCGGCGGCCAGCGTGGCGGGCCTGCTGCAGGCTCACGCGCAGGGCATGGTCGAACCAGGGCAGCGCGTCGTCTGCACGGTCACGGGCAACGGACTGAAAGACCCCGACTGGGCCATCTCGGGCGCGCCGGCACCCGTGGTGATCCCCATCGACGTCCACGCCGCGGCGGCGGCGCTCAACCTCGCCTGACGCCACACCAGGGCGCGGGGGCCACGGGGGAAGTGAGGAATCATGAGGGAAACGTGAGCAGCACTGTTCAGGTCCGCGTGCCCGCCACATCGGCCAACCTGGGGCCGGGCTACGATACGCTCGGGTTGGCGCTGAGCCTGCACGACGAGGTCGAGGTCACGCTCACCGAGGAGCCGGGGGTCGCCGTCACCGTGGAGGGCGAGGGCGCGGGTGAGGTCGACCTCGGCGAGGGCCATCTGATCGTCAAAGCCATGCGCACGACGTTCGCCCGCATGGGCGTGCCCCAACCGGCCGGGATCCGCCTGCGGTGCCGTAACAGGATTCCGCACGCCCGCGGGCTCGGGTCGTCGTCGGCGGCCGTGTGCGCGGGCATCCTCGGCGCGCGGGCGCTGGCCGGCGTGACAAGATTTTCCGACGATCAGGTCTTCGCGCTGGCCGCCGAGATGGAGGGCCATCCCGACAATGTCGCCCCCTGTCTGGCCGGTGGGCTGACCGTGGCCTGGTGCGACCACACGGGGGTGCCGCGTATGGTGAAACTAGCTCCCGACGAGCGCATCCGTCCGGTGGTCGTGGTCCCTTCGACCCGGCTGTCCACGGAGGCCGCACGGGGGCTGCTGCCGAAGGACGTGCCCCACAAGGACGCCTCCTTCAACGCCGGCAGGGCCGCGTTGCTGATCGCCGCGCTGACCCGACGGCCCGATCGAGAGGTTCTGCTCGCCGCGACAGAAGATCGGCTCCACCAGGCTTACCGCGCGCCTGCCATGCCGGAGAGCGCGCATCTGGTAGAACGTCTCCGTGCGGTGGGTGTGCCCGCGGTCGTTTCGGGAGCGGGTCCCGCGGTTCTTGCGTTTTCGACATCGGATTCGCAGGATTTGATCGCGCCAGAAGTGGGTAATGACTGGCACATCCAGCAAATGGACGTCGACCCGGTTGGTGCGAACGTTCAGTTCCCCGAGACACGCTGATGCCTCTTTAGACCTTCAGGGAATAGCCGTGTGCGCTGGTGATGTTAGGCTGATAGCCGCACCAGATGCCCCCTTGGTGGGTGCGTGCTTGTCAGCCACACATCGCTGCATCATGCTTCACGTCGCGAGGCGTGAGCAGCGCGGCTGTCTCCCCGGAATTCGTTGCCTCCGGTTGGCCCACACCCGGTTGGCTCAACGCGAGGTGGCGACGACGGGGACCTGCGCGTTCGAATCATCTCGACATCTGGTTGGCGACAGCAATCTGGGGGGTGTCAGCCACGCGCCACGGTCCTGTGGCGGCCTGGACGAGCCCCTCCCCAAGAGTGGCGGCCGTCTCCAGCGACAGCCGAAGATCGCAGAGTGCACCCCGACCCGGTCTGTCCCGCCGGATCGCAAGCACCTCCGGGACGCCCGGCAGAACAAAACCGGCGCCCGACCCCTGGGAAGGACCTTTTAGTTGAGCGACACCACCGAACTCCTCTCCGACGCATCAGGCGCTGAGCCCGCGTCCGGCGACACCCCCACCCGCGCCCCGGCCAAGCCGCGTGCGCGTCGCTCCGGCACCGGCCTGTCCGCCAAGGTGCTGCCCGAGCTGCAGAAGATGGCAGCCGAGCTGGGCATCAGCGGGACCGGGCGCATGCGGAAGAGCCAGCTCATCGCGGCCATCCAGGAGAAGCAGGGTGGCGGTTCCGGAGAAGGCGCATCGGCTCCCGCGGCCGCGTCCGAGGCTTCCGCTTCGGCCCCGGCGGAGGCGGCGCCCGCCGCCGAGCGGCCCACGCGGACACGCAGAGAGCGGTCGCGCAAGACCGCGGAGGAGCCCGCACCGCAGGCCGCCCAGCAGCCCGTCGCCGCGGAGCCCGTGGCCGCGAGCCCTGTGACCGCCGCGAGCCCCGTGACCTCCGCCGCGCCCGAGCCTGTCGCCGCCCCGGCCGAGCCGGTCGTCGACCAGCAGCAGGCGCAGCCCGTGGAGACCGGCCAGAACGACACGCGCCCCGAGCGTTCCGAGCGTGGCGAGAGCCGCCGCGAGCGCCGCAGCCGCGGCGAGCGGCGCGACAGGGGAGACCGCGGCGACCGGGGAGACCGCTCCGGCGGCGACCGGTCGGAGAGCAGCCGTGACGGCGGTCGTGACGGCGGCGGTCGTGACGGGCGCGACGGCGGCCGTGGCGACCAGCGCACCGACTCGGGCAATCGCGGCGACCAGCGAAACGACCAGCGAAACGACCAGCGAAACGACCAGCGCGGCGACGACGACGAGCGCGGCGGGCGTGGGCGCAGAGGCCGCTTCAGGGAGCGCAACCGTGGCCGTGGCCGCGACCGTTTCGACAGCGGCGAGCCGGTCATCGGCGACGACGACGTGCTCATCCCGATCGCCGGCATCCTCGACATCCTCGACAACTACGCGTTCGTCAGGACCAGCGGCTACCTGCCCGGCAGCAACGACGTCTACGTCTCGCTCGCCCAGATCCGCCGCAACGGCCTGCGCAAGGGCGACGTCATCACCGGCGCCGTGCGCCAGCCTCGCGAGGGCGAGCGGCGCGAGAAGTTCAACGCTCTGGTCCGCCTCGACACCGTGAACGGCATGGACCCCGAGCAGGCCCGCAACCGGCCCGACTTCAACAAGCTGACGCCGCTCTACCCGCAGGAGCGCCTGCGCCTCGAGACCGAGCACAACATCCTGACCACGCGGATCATCGACCTCGTGTCGCCGATCGGCAAGGGCCAGCGCGGTCTCATCGTCTCGCCGCCGAAGGCCGGTAAGACGATGGTGCTGCAGTCCATCGCCAACGCGATCACCCGCAACAACCCCGAGTGCCACCTGATGGTCGTGCTCGTGGACGAGCGGCCAGAAGAGGTCACCGACATGCAGCGGTCGGTCAAGGGCGAGGTCATCCACTCGACCTTCGACCGTCCCGCGGAAGACCACACCACGGTCGCCGAGCTCGCCATCGAGCGGGCCAAGCGCCTGGTGGAGCTGGGCCACGACGTGGTCGTCCTGCTCGACTCGATCACCCGTCTCGGCCGCGCCTACAACCTGGCGGCCCCGGCGTCCGGTCGCATCCTGTCGGGTGGTGTCGACTCCACCGCCCTCTACCCGCCCAAGCGCTTCTTCGGCGCCGCCCGCAACATCGAGAACGGCGGCTCCCTGACGATCCTCGCCACGGCCCTGGTCGAGACCGGGTCCAAGATGGACGAGGTCATCTTCGAGGAGTTCAAGGGCACCGGCAACATGGAGCTCAAGCTCAACCGCTCCCTGGCCGACAAGCGCATCTTCCCCGCGGTCGACGTCGACGCGTCCGGCACGCGCAAGGAAGAGATCCTCATGGCCAAGGAAGAGCTCCAGATCGTCTGGAAGCTGCGCCGGGTGCTCCACGCGCTCGACATGCAGCAGGCGCTTGAGCTGCTCCTGGAGAAGATGAAGGAGACCAAGTCCAACGCGGAGTTCCTCCTGCAGGTCCAGAAGACCACGGTGAGCAACGACCGCGACTGACGGCCTTCTGTCAGCGGAGCGTCGCGTGAGAGGCGGCCGGGGTATCCCGGCCGCCTCTCCTGGCGTTCCGCGTGGCGGGCCGTACGAGCGGGACGGCTCCGGCCTGACGGTCACCTGCTGCGCCCGCCGAGCCTGGTCGGGAATGCCTGATGGCCTGGGATGGTTGCACGATCTGGCACACTGGTAGCTGACCATTTTGCGGTTCCGGTTCACGCCATGCGATCTGGGCGACCCGGCGGCCGCAGCCCGAAAGGACAGCGATGAAGCGCGACATCCACCCCGAATACCACGTGACGCAGGTGACCTGTTCCTGCGGTAACACGTTCACCACGCGGAGCACCGCGAAAAACGGCGTGATCCACGCCGACGTGTGCTCGGCCTGCCACCCGTTCTACACGGGCAAGCAGAAGATCCTCGACACCGGCGGCCGAGTGGCTCGCTTCGAGAAGCGCTTCGGCAAGAAGCCCGCGGGCAAATAGCTCCACCGACGCCGGCCCGGTCGCACCCCGGTGCGCCGGGTCGGCGTTGTCGGTTGCGACGCCCCAATCCACGACGAAGGACGCACGGTGAATCTCGACGAGTTGCTCAAGGAGTATTCCGAGCTGGAGCTGCAGCTCGGAGATCCCGCCGTGCACGCCGACCAGCACAAGGCCCGCACCCTCGGCAGGCGCTACGCGCAGCTCACGCCGATCGTCGGCACCTATCGCGAGCTCGAGTCGGTCCGCGAGGACCTGACCGCCGCCAAAGAGCTGGCCGGCGAGGACGATACGTTCGCCTCCGAGGCGGCCGAGCTCGAAGAGCGCGTCCCCCAGCTGGAGGAGCGGCTCAGGCACCTGCTCATCCCGCGCGATCCCAACGATGACAAGGACATCATCATGGAGATCAAGGCGGGTGAGGGCGGAGAGGAGTCCGCGCTGTTCGCGGGCGACCTGCTGCGCATGTATCTGCGCTACGCCGAGCGGCTCGGCTGGAAGACCGAGATCATCGACAGCCAGCCCTCCGACCTGGGGGGCTACAAAGACGTGACGGTCGGCATCAGGGCCAAGGGCGACGAGGGCGTGTGGTCCAGGCTCAAATACGAGGGCGGCGTGCACCGCGTGCAGCGGGTGCCGGTCACCGAGTCCCAGGGCCGCATCCACACCAGCGCCGCGGGCGTGCTCGTCTATCCAGAGGCGGAGGAGGTCGACGTCCAGATCGACCCCAACGACCTGCGCGTCGACGTCTATCGCTCCAGCGGCCCAGGCGGCCAGAGCGTCAACACCACCGACTCCGCGGTCCGCATCACCCACCTGCCCACCGGTGTCGTCGTCTCGTGCCAGAACGAGAAGAGCCAGCTCCAGAACAAGGAGTCGGCCCTGCGCATCCTGCGTGCGCGGCTGCTGGCCATCGCGCAGGAGGAGGCCGACGCCGCCGCTCAGGCCGAGCGCAAGTCGCAGGTCCGCACCGTCGACCGCTCCGAGCGCGTACGCACCTACAACTTCCCGGAAAACCGCATCTCCGACCACCGGGTCGGCTTCAAGGCGTATAACCTCGACCAGGTTCTCGACGGCGAGCTCAACGCCGTCACCCAGGCCCTCATCGACGCCGAAATGGCGGAGAAGCTCGCACAACACTCATGACATTTCTGCTGGACGAAATCGCCCTGGCCACTGCCCGGCTGGCCGAGGCAGGTGTCCCCTCACCGCGCACCGACGCTGAGGAGATCGCGGCGTTCGTCCACGGCGTGCGCAGAAGCGAGCTCCACACGGTCAAGGACGCCGACTTCGACGCGCTGTTCTGGGAGGGCGTCGCGAGGCGCGAGGCCCGCGAGCCGCTGCAGCACATCACCGGCCACGCCTACTTCCGCTATCTCGAGCTGGCGGTCGGGCCCGGCGTGTTCGTGCCGCGGCCGGAGACCGAGGTGATGGCCGGCTGGGCCATCGAAACGCTGCGCGCGATGGACGTCACCGCCCCCCTGGTGGTCGATCTGGGCACCGGCTCGGGCGCGATCGCGCTCTCCATCGCCCAGGAGGTGGCGCTGGCCGAGGTCCACGCCATCGAGGTCGACCCGGGGGCGTACACCTGGGCCAAGCGCAACATCTCCGAGCACGGTCAGGGCCGCACCCACCTGCACCCGGAAGACCTCGCGGAGGCGCTGCCCGAGCTCAACGGCAAGGTCGACCTGGTCATCTCCAACCCTCCCTACATCCCGCCCGGCGCGATCCCGCGCGACCCCGAGGTGCGCGACTACGACCCCACCCGGGCCCTCTTCGGCTCCGGCGACGACGGGCTCGGCGAGGTGCGCGCGGTGGAGCGCACGGCCCGCCGCCTGCTGCGCCCCGGCGGCTGGGTGGCCGTCGAGCACGCCGACGAACAAGGCAGGGCCGTCTACCTGACGTTCCCCGAGGACAACGGCTGGCGTGACGTACGTCTGCGCCAGGATCTCACCAGACGAGACCGCTTCGTCACGGCCCGCCTGGGTCAGGATTAGGATGCACGCCAGCGGCCCGGCCTTCTCCCGCACGACGAGAGAGAGCGAAGCCACAGAACGAGTTGAGGGGAGGAGGCCTCGAGAGCGCCGCTCGTAGCCGAGCGGAGCGAGGCAACAAAACCGTGGGAAGACGCTTTGACTGCTCCGACCTCGAGCAGCGGACCGAAGGACTGACGGAGGCGGCGGCCGCCGTACGCCGCGGCGAGCTCGTGGTGCTGCCGACCGACACCGTCTACGGCCTCGGCGCCGACGCCTTCACTCCGTCGGCGGTCACCGGGCTGCTCGACGCCAAGGGCCGGGGCCGTGACATGCCACCGCCGGTGCTCGTGGGCACCGTCAGGGCCGCCACAGCGCTCATAGACGACCTGGGGCCCTATGGGCAGGACCTGATAGACGCGTTCTGGCCGGGGCCGCTCACGCTCGTCTGCAAGGCCAACAGGGCCCTTTCCTGGGACCTGGGCGACACCAAGGGCACGGTGGCCGTCCGCATGCCACTCCACCCGGTCGCCCTCGACCTGCTCAAGGAGACCGGGCCGATGGCCGTCTCCAGCGCCAACCGCTCCGGCGCGCCCGCCGCCACCACGGCCGAGGAGGCGGAGGAGCAGCTCGGAGAGTCGGTCGCCGTCTATCTCGACGCCGGCAAGACCACCGACCAGACGCCCTCCACCATCCTCGACCTCACCACGGCGGTGCCCAGGATGTTGCGGCGAGGGGCGATCCCGGTGGAGAAGCTGCGCGGCATCATCGGCTACGTCGCCACCGACGACTGACGTATACCGGCTGCTTATTCCGGCTGCGGTCGAGCTCCCGCCAAATTACGGTGAGGCGCGGAGCGGCTGCCATCGAGAAACCTGCTCACCAGACTGCCGCCCCGCTGTCGTTCCTGGCCACTGCCGTGGCGGCAGTCCGCGTGGCGGGTTTCTCATCGGACGTCGGGAGTGGCCATGGGCAAGTTCGACGGCATGGATGCCAAGCTGGTCCGTGACCTGCTGGCCGAGGCGAAACACGCGGCCGCGGAGATGCGCAAGGTCGAGGACCAGGTCCGGCTCACCATGAACCGGGCCGGGCTCTCCACCCAGACCACCCACCGTCCCGCCCAGATCGCCGACGCGGTCGACACCATGATCAAGGACGTCAACGTCCGGCTCGGGGTGCTGGAGAAGCGGGCCGATCCGCCCGGGATGGGGGCGGGCGCCTCCGACGATCCCAAAGGGGTTCGCGGGGATCGGGAGCGGTACGAGAATCCGCGCGCCGACGACAAGACCGACGACGTTCCCCCGAAGACCGGTGACGCTCCGCCCAAGACCGGTGATACTCCTCCGAAGACGGCGGATGATCCGCCGAAGACCGGTGACGATCCGCCGAGGAGGGGTGACTCGCCTCCCAAGACGGGCGACGATCCGAAGAGGGGTGATGCGCCGAAGACCGACCAGGACAGGGGTGGCGGCAAGGGCGACACCGACGTTCCGAAGGGCGAGGAAGCCCCGAAGAGCGACGACTTTCCCAAGGGTGATGACGGGAAGACCTGCGAGGAGCCCCGCACTGGCGACCAGCCCAGGACCGGCGACAGCGCGAGAACCGGTTCTGAACCCCGGACGGGTGACCAGCCGAGGACCGGCGACGACTCCCGGACGGGTGACCAGCCCAGGGGGGATGACGGGTCCGGGACCGATCCAGGCGGGAACGTCTGCGACGACGACAAGGGCACAGGTCAGGACACCGGCACGGATCGGGATTCCGGGGCCGATCAGGACGCCCGTACCGGTGATCAGCCTGTCGGCATGCCCAAGGACGACGAGGTGGACAGCAGGCGCGACCGCGGCGCCGAGGCCGAGACCGGCACGCGGGACGACCCGTCCGACACTCCCGCCCAGGACACGCACGATGTGAACAAACCGCAGGTCGTGGAGGTCGACGGGGTCAAGGTGTTGCAGGTGCCGCTCGACCCGCCTACCGCCGAGCAACTCGAAGACCTGCTGGAGAACACCGACAAGGTGGCCCCGGCCGAGATGCCCCGGCTGCCGGCCGACACCACCACCGCCTCCGACGTCAACGCCTGGGCGAACGACGGCAGTGAAGTGGTCTCCGCCGGCACGACCCCGCCCGGCCAGGACGCCCTGAAGACCGTGGTGGAGCACCACCGCGACATCCGGCCGCTGGACATGCCGGGGGTCGAGGTTCCGGCGGGCGAATACGGCAAGGGCGCGTGGGCCGAACGCGACATACGCCCCGACGGCCCCGCAGGCTCCATCGACCCCAGCCGTCCGAGCACCGGCGACGCGACCACCCCGCCGTCGAGCGACTCCACAGGGGGCGAGGACGGCACCTGCGCCCCCGGCACCGACGAGCAGCCGGGTGGCACGGGCAGGACACCAGGCGACACGACTCCCGGCGACGGTGGGACGACGCCCAGCAGACCAGCGGGGGACGAACCAGGCCAAGGTACGCGTGACGGTCAGGACCCCGGTGATCGTGAGGCCGGAAACCAGGATGACCGAGGTGCCGGTGACCGTGGGGCCGGTGACCGTGAGGGCGGTGACACTGGTGACCAGGAGACGGGAGACCAAGGAACCGGCAGGCGGGGTGAGCAAGGCGAACCCGTCAGGATCCCGCCGACGAATCCCTCTGTCGACCCACCCGATGGCAACTCCAACGGGACCTCGTCCACAGCGGCCGTCGCTGACCCCGACCCCGGCGGGGCAACGGGACGGGGTGACGGGATGGCGACCGTGTACGGCGCGGATCCACGTCAAGCGGGCGGCACGGGCCCGGCCTACGCGGTGCAGATCGCCTACGGCACCGAGCCTGCCTACGGCGGCGAGTCTTCCCGGGCCGAGCCTGTTTACGGCGGCGAGTCTCCCCGGGCCGAGCCTGCCTACAGCGGCGACCCTTCCCGGACCGATCCGGCCGACGGATCGGGGTCCGGGCAGCGGGACGGGGGCGGCGGCAGAGTCGGGACGGGCGGCGGCAGCGATGTGGTCTCCGTGAACGTCACCCCGCCCGACCTGGACGCCCTCAGGACGGTCATCGAGCACCACAGGGACATCCAGCCCGTCGACATGCCCTCCGTCGAGGTCCCGCCGGGTGAGTACGGCGAGGGCCGGTGGGCGCCCGAGGACATCAGGCCGGACGGCCCGAGCGGGTCGGTCGATTCCGGCACGCCGGAGAGGAGCGCGTGATGTACG
>NZ_SMKP01000243.1:0-13922 GCF_004349015.1 Nonomuraea diastatica | reverse complement strand
GTCCACACCCGCGACGCCCCGCCCAGGCCCGCCTTCCGCCTCCCCGTCCGGATCGCCCTGTTCGAGCGCGCCCGTCATGGCGCCGACCAACTCCTCCATCGAGACGCGCGCGGTGTCGAATCTGGCGACCCTGCGGCCCAGCCGCAGCACCTCCACGCGGTCCGACACCGCCATGACGTCCTGCATGTTGTGGCTGATGAGCACGACCGCCACACCCGAGTCGCGTACGCTCCTGATCAGATCCAGCACCCGCCGCGTCTGCACCACGCCGAGCGCCGCGGTCGGCTCGTCCATGAACACCGCCCGCCGTGCCCATCCCACCGCCCTGGCCACCGCGACCCCCTGCCGCTGCCCGCCCGACAATGTCGAGACCGGCGCCGTCTCCGACTTCAGCCGTACGCCCAGCCGCTCGCACGCCTGCCGCGTCTCGCGCCGCATGGAGGCGTTGTCCAGCACGCCCAGCATGCCGAGCAGCCCCGGCTTGAGCCGTTCCCTGCCGAGGAAGTAGTTGGCGGACGGGCTGAGCTCCGCGCAGAGCGCGAGGTCCTGGTAGACGGTTTCGATGCCGGCGCCTCTGGCCTCATCGGCCGATCCGAACGCCACCGGCCGGCCGTCGATCTCGATCGTGCCCGTGTCGGGCCGTTCGACGCCTGAAAGGATCTTCGCCAGGGTGGACTTCCCCGCGCCGTTGTCGCCGATCAGCGCGACCACCTCGCCCGGTCGCACCGCGAAGTCCGCGCCACGCAGCGCCTCCACGTGGCCGTAACTCATCACGATCCCGCGGGCGGCGATCAGTGGTGCGCCCATAGCACCATCAAGGATGCCCCTGACATCGTTGTCAAGACCGAAACCCCATCCGGGGGAACCAGCTCTGCCCTCCGGTGTACTGAACCTCGGCTCGCCGCAGAAGCTCAGGAAACCCAGGAACCGACCGGGCAGGGTGCGCGCAAAGCGGCGAGTTCCGGGAGAACACCACCGTCATCGGCGGCGACGTGGCCGCCGAGATCGCCAGGCTGAAGGACGGACCGGGCGGCGACATCCTGCAGTACGGGTTCGGCAGGCTCTCACACACCCTGATGCATCACGGCCTGCTCGACGAGCTCCGGCTCTGGGTCCACCCGTTCTTCGTGGGAAAGGCCGGCGGCGACGGTCTGCTGTTCCGTGAGGGCACCAAGTCGATGTTCGACCTCGTCGAGACCAAGGCGTACACGTCCGGTGTCGTCCTGCTGTCCTACCGGGTGAAGGCGTCGGCCGGGTCCTGAGCCGGACGCACGGCGTCGTTCATCGAAGAGCCTTGTCCGGCTGGAGTCACCGGACGCACGAAGGGCGGGTCCGCACGCTTGCGGACCCGCCCTTCGGGAGGGGCTCGGACTCAGTTCACGTCGAGCTTGCGCTGGATGGCGACGAGCATGTTCATCATCTCAAGCTGTGTCCCCTGCAGCCCGTCGACCTTGGTCTCCAGACCGTCGAGCCTGCGGTCGGTCTCCGCGAACCTGGCGTCGACCTTGGTGTCAAGCGCCGACACCTTCGAGTCCAGCTCTGTGACCTTGGTGCCGAGAGCGCCGACCTTGGAATCGAGAGCGCCGACCTTGGTGTCCAGAGCGCCGACCTTGGTATCGAGCGCCGACACCTTCGAGTCCAGCTCTGTGACCTTGGTGCCGAGGCCGTCGACCTTGGTCTCCAGCGTGCCCACCCTGGCGTCCAGGGCATCGACCTTGCCGTCGAGTCTGTCGACCTTGGTCTCCAGCCTGCCCACCCTGGAATTCAGGCCGTCGACCTTGGCGTCGAGGGTGGTGACCTTCCCGTCGACGATTTTGACGCGGGATCCCACGCCGTTGACGCGCTCGGTGAGCTGCTGTCCCAATTCCATGCGATCCGCCCGAATGTTGACGAACTCGGTGGCCAACTCGTTGGCGAGTTTGACGGCAGCGTCCTTGTAGCTCACGTCGATCTCCCCTACCTTTGGAGGTAGGGACCGGGGATGTTAAGGATCTCCGGTCCCGTTCGTTTGCCAAGAGAATACATCGCCGAGCGTCGGCCACGAAATGGAACCGAAAAAAGTTTCCCCTGGTCAGCGGGCTATTTGCGCCATAAATTCGGACCTATCTGAATAAATCAGCCAGACGTCTTTCGCCATTCATCATTTTTGCACGTCAAGCGGCATTGTCCGCCCCGCCCGGCGATCGGGAGTTCCCGGCAGATCCATGATCGCGACCGCTCCGCCGCCGCGCGCGTTCTCCAGGCGTACCGACCCTGCCGCCTCCGCAACCGCCTGCGCCACGATCGCCAGGCCCAGCCCCGACCCGGGCAGCCCGCGCGCCGAGGGCGAGCGCCAGAAGCGCTCGAACACGTGCGGCAGGTCCTCCTCGGACAATCCTGGGCCGTGGTCGCGCACCGTCAGCCGGCCGCCGCGCAGCCTCACCTCGACCTGGCCCCCTGGGCTGAACTTGGCGGCGTTGTCGATGAGGTTGAGCACGGCACGTTCCAGGGAGGCGGCGGCGCCGACGACGTACCACGGGCTCAGGTCGGTGACGACCTCGGCGCCGCGCAGCCGGGCGCGCTCAACGGCGGCGGTGACCACCTCGTGGAAGGCCAGCTCGACGTGCGGCTCGTGGTCGGCGTCGCCTCTGGCCAGCTGGAGCAGGTCGCCGACGAGCGTGGACAGCTCGGCGAACTGCGCCTTCACGTTGACCAGCAGGCGTTCCTTGGCGCCGGGGTCGAGACTGCGGCCGGTCTGCTCGCTGCGCAGCAGCAAGTCGATGTTGGTGCGCAGAGTGGTGAGGGGGGTGCGCAGCTCGTGGCCGGCGTCGGCGACGAGCTGCTGCTGGCGCTCGCGGGAGCCGGCCAGAGCCGCGGTCATGGCGTTGAAGGACGAGCTCAGACGGGCGATCTCGTCGTTGCCCTTGACGGGGATGCGGGTGCCGAGATCCTCGGTCCGGGCGATGTGCTCGACCGCCTTGGTGAGGTCTCCGACAGGGCGGAGCCCGGCGCGCGAGATGGCCAGACCCGCCCACGCGGCGCCGAACACGCCCATGGCCGCGACGGCCGCCAGCGCGAACGCGGTGTTCCGCAACGTGCGCCTGGTGTGGTAGAGCGGCGCCGCCTCCAGAACGGCGGTTCCGGGAGAGAAGTTCGAGATCACCACGCGGACCGGCTTGCCATCGCGGGTCACACCGTCACGGCAGATCGGCTCGCGGTGGTGGTCCGCCAGGGTCAGATCCTCCTCCGTCCACACGATGGGCGCGCCGAGCGAGCACGTGGTGCCGTTGGCGCGCAGCAACATCGCCATGCCGGCGTACTCGTCGGACGAGCCCTCAGGGGTGCAGTGGTGGAGGAGAAAGTCCTTGTCTCCAGATTCCTCCGGATCCATGATGGTCTGGTCGAGCTGCCTGATCAGCTGGTCCTGGACGATGAACCACGACATTCCCGCGCACACCGTGATGGCCAGCGCCACGGCCACCGTGACGAGGAGGGTGAGGCGGGACCGCAGGCTCCCTCGTCTCACGGCGCCGCTCTCAGGACGTATCCCACGCCGCGCACCGTGTGGATCACACGCGGCTCTCCCCCGGCCTCGGTCTTGCGCCGCAGATACATCACGTAGACGTCGAGCGAGTTGGAGGTCGGCTCGAAGTCGAAACCCCAGACCTCGCTCAGGATCTGGTCCCTGGTCAGCACCTGGCGCGGGTGCGCGAGGAACAGCTCCATCAGCAGGTATTCGGTCCTGGTCAGGTCGAGCCTGCGGTCGCCGCGCGTGACCTCCCTGGTCGCCGGGTCCATGCGCAGGTCGTCGTACGTGAGCGCGTCGCCGGTCTCGGCCGTGCCGGCGCTCAGCGCGCCGCGCCGCAGCAGCGCGCGCACCCTGGCCAGCAGCTCGTCCAGCTCGAACGGCTTGACGAGGTAGTCGTCGGCACCCGCGTCGAGCCCGGAGACCCGGTCGCCGACCGCGTCGCGGGCCGTCAGCATGAGGACGGGGATGTGGTTGCCGGACGCCCGCAGCCGGCGGCACGCGGTCAGCCCGTCGAGGCGCGGCATCATGACGTCGAGCAGCACCCCGTCGAACGAGTCGCTCGCCAGGGCCTCCAGCGCCGCGTGCCCGTCGCCGGCCGTGACGACCTTGTAGCCCTCGAACTCGAGGCTCGACTGGAGCGCCTCGCGCAACGCGGGCTCGTCGTCCACCACCAGCAACCGTGCGAGCTCACTCATGGTGCAAACGCTAGAGGTTCATCATGAAAAGGTGATGAACGCCCTCGGTTCTTTGCCGTGGATCACCACGGACGGGCAACGCCGTGAGCCCGAAGATGGGGCTCTCGTGCTTGACGGGCACGTCCTCGTCCGCCACCGCGACCCGCAGCCCGGGCAGACGCTCGAACAACGTGCGCAGCGCGATCTCCAGCTCGGCCCTGGCCAGGTTCTGGCCGAGACACTGGTGCACCCCGTAGCTGAAGGCCACGTGGTGCCGGGCGGAGCGGCCGATGTCGAACTCGTCCGGCCGTTCGAACGCCCGATCGTCCCGGTTGGCGGAGGCGCCGAGCACGAAGATGCCCTCGCCCTTCCTGACGAGCTGCCCGCCGATGTCCTGGTCCTCGGTGGCCACGCGGTCGAACGCCACCCAGTCCGCGATCGAGTGGTAGCGCAGCAGTTCGTCGACGGCCATGGGCCACAGGTCCGGGTCCGCGCGCAGCGCGGCGAGCTGGGCCGGGTGGCGCACGAGCGTGAGCGCGGCGAGCGGGATCATGTTAGCGGTGGTCTCGTGGCCGGCGACGAGCAGCAGGAACATCACGCCCACGATCTCGTCGTGGCTGAGCCGCCCGGTGCCGATCAACCGGCCGAGCAGGTTGTCCTCCGGATCCGCCTCCGCCTTGGTGACCAGCGCGTCGAGGAAACCCCTGATCTCCATCATCGCGACGTGACGCGCCTCCCGGCCGTCGGCGGCCGAGATCATCCTGCGGGTCCGTGACTGGAAGAACTCGCGGTAGGCGTACGGGACCCCAAGCAGCCGGCAGATGACCAGCGAGGGCAGCGGCCAGCCCGAACGCCTCCACCAGCTCGGCCTCCGACCCCTTGGCGATCATGTCGTCGATGAGCTCGTCGGCGATGCGCTGGATGCCGGGCCCCAGCTCTCTCATCCGCCTGACGGTGAACTCGGAGATGAGCAGCCGGCGGAACCTGCCGTGCTCGGGCGGTCCAGGTCGATGAAGTGGCCGATGGCGAACTTTTCCATGGCCGCGTCCCGCTCGGAGGTCGAGGGCTCCGCGCTCAGCGCGCCGCTCGGGTGGCCGGGGGTGGCCGGGTTGGTGCTGATGCCCGTGCCCGAGAGGACCTGCCGGGCCTCGGCGTGCCGCGTGACCAGCCACGTCTCACCGCCGGGCAGCATAGCGCGGACGAGCGGGGCCTGCTCGCGCATGCGCTCGTACGCGGGCGGGGGTGCGAACGGGCAGGTGCGCGGGATGGGGAAGTTCTCGGCCATAGTCTGCTCCCAACGAGTCCGGCATTATTCATTACTTACGCGAAAGTAAGCAATGGAGCGGCCGGCGGTCAAGTGATGGGAGCGGAATGGCTGGACGGCGGACGGACACGAGAGAGCGGATCCAGCAGGTGGCACTGGAGCTGTTCGCCGAGCGGGGATATGACAAGACCACGCTTCAGGAGGTCGCGGAGCGGCTGCAGATCACCAGGCCCGCGCTCTATTACCACTTCCGCACCAAGGAGGCGATCCTCGCCGGCGTCGTCGACCGGCTGGTCGACTCGGTCGACGAGCTGGTGACCTGGGCGAGGCAGCAGCCCATGACGGCCGAGTCGAAGAGGGAGATCCTGCGGCGGATCGCGGAGCTGCTGGCGGATCAGTGGCGACCGCTGATCCAGTTCGCGCAGGTGAACCAGGGGGCGATGCGCGAGGTGCCGGCCGGCGAGCGCATGCGGCAGGGCATGATCAGCATGCTGTCCCTGCTGGTGCCCGCGGAGGCGAGCCCGGTGCGGCGGTTCGAGGCCCGGCTCGCGGTGCTCGCGGTGATCATGGGCAACGTCCCCTTCCTCGTGGACACGGACCTGCCGGAGGCGGAGCGCGTGGCGGTGGCGCTGGAGGTGGCCGCCAGGCTGGTCTCCGAGGACGGTTAGCGGCGATTAGCGGCCGAGCAGGGCCATGGCGGCGTTGTGCCCGCCGATCCCGCTCACACCGCCGCCCCTGCGGGCGCTCGCGCCGCACACGAGAACGCGCTCGTGCTCGGTCTCCACGCCCCAGCCGCCCTCTTCGGCGTACGGCCAGCTCAGGTCGGTGTGGAAGATGTGGCCCCCGGGAAGCCCCGCGTCCTTCTCGAGGTCGACGGGCGTCTTGGCCTCGACGCACGGGGTGCCGTCGGGGGCCTTGAGCAGGCAGTCCTCGAGTGGTTCCGCCAGGACGGCGTTGACGGAGGCGAAGGTGGCCTCCAGCGCCTGCTTCCGTCCTTGATCAGAATTTTTCTGGAAAAGTCGGGCGGGCATGTGGAGCCCGAACAGCGTCATCGTCTCGGCCCTGCCCCTGAGCTCGGGGCCGAGAATGGACGGATCGGTCAGGGAGTGGCAGTAGACCTCGGCGGGCGGCAACTCCGGGATCTCCCCTCGGGCCGCCTGGGCGTACGCCCTGGCGAGCTGGTCGCGTCCCTCGTTGATGTGGAACGTCCCGCTGAAGGCGGCCCGCGGATCCACCTGCGCGTCCTTCAGCCGGGGCAGCCGCGACAACACCATGTTGACCTTCAGCTGCGCTCCCTCGGGCACCGTCACCGGCCGGCCCATCAGCCGGTCGAGCACCGCGGGCGGCAGGTTGACCAGCACGTGCCCGCCGTTCACCGTGTGTTCGCCGTCCTCCGTCACGAACGCGACCTCGCCGGACGGCGAGATCCCGACGATCTCCGCGCCGGTCCTGATCTCGGCGCCGGCCCGCCTGGCCGCCGCCTCCAGCGCCCCCGAGACCGCGCCCATGCCGCCGACGGGGACGTTCCAGTCGCCGGTGCCGTCGCCGATCACGTGGTAGAGGAAGCACCGGTTGGCCGACAGGTCGGTGGTGGTGTCGGCGAACGTCCCGATGAGCGCGTCGGTGAGCACGACGCCGCGCACGGTGTCGTCGGCGAAACGCTCGTCCACGGTCTCGCCGATCGGCCTGGCGAACAGGTCCCGCCACGCCTCCGCGCCGACCAGCCGCTCGATCTCGGCCGGTGTGCGCAGGGGTTCGAGCAGGGTGGGGGCGAGGGCGCGGGCGACCCGCGCGGTCATGCCGTAGAGGTCCCGCCAGGCCTCGTGGTCGGCCTCACCTCCGGTGACGTCGCGGAACGAGGCCGCCGTACGTGCCGCGTCCTCGTTGTCGACGAGCAGCCCGGTGCCGCCCCTGGGCGTGTAGGACGCGTGGCGGCGGCGCCGCAGCTCCAGGTCGAGCCCCAGGTCGCGGACGATCTCGCCGGGCAGGAGGCTGACGAGGTAGGAGTAGCGCGACAGGCGCACGTCCACGCCGGGGAAGGCCCGGGTGGAGATCGCCAGGCCGCCCACGTGGTCGTACCGCTCCAGGACGAGCACTCGCCGTCCCGCCCGGGCCAGGTACGCCGCGGCGACCAGCCCGTTGTGCCCGCCGCCGGCCACGATCACGTCATAAGCGCCCATCCACGCACCATAAGGCGCAAACCACACCATCCGTCAACGCTCAGAACGGTCACGGACGGCTGGCGATGGCGAGCAGGATCGCGGCGGGGCCGGTGAGGGGACGGCCGCGGCGCCACACTGCCCGCAGGCTCCTGACCAGGTTCACCCCCGTCAGCGGCACCTCCACCAGCCGCCCGGTCGCCACGTCGGCCTCCACCGCGTACCCGCTGAGCACCGCGGGCGCCGCTCCCGCCTGCGCGGCTCCTTTGACCGCCGCGTTCGACCCCAGCTCCAGCCGCGGGCTGGCCTGGTACAGGCCCTTGAACGCCACGTCCAGCGTCTCCCGCGTCCCCGACCCCGGCTCCCGCACCACCAGCGGCGTCGCGGCCAGCTCCGCGCCCCGCAGCGCCGTGCGGCGCCGCGCCCACGGATGGCCGGGCGCCACCACGACCACCAGCCTGTCGGTGCCCACGACCCGGCTGTCCAGCCCTTCCGGCACGCTCGGCCCCTCGACGAACCCCAGCTCCACGTCCTCGGCCAGCACCCGCGCCGCGACGTCGGCGGAGTTGACCACGTCGAGCCCGACCGGCACGTCCGGCTCGCGGTTCTGCAGCTCACCGAGCCACCTGGGCACGAGGTACTCGGCCACGGTCATGCTGGACGCCACCCGCAGGTGCGCCGCCTCCCCGTGCCGTACGGCCTGCACGGCGCGCATCAGCTCCTCGGCGGCGGCGAGCACCTGGGTGGCCCAGCCCGCCACCATCCTGCCCTCGGCGGTGAGCGTGGACCCGCGCGGTGTGCGCTCGACCAGGGGCAGGCCCAGACGGCGTTCGAGGTGGGCGACGCGCTTGCTCGCCGACGGCTGGGCGATGCCCGCGGCCTTGGCCGCCTGCCCGAGGCTGCCCAGCACACCGACGTCGACCAGAAGCTTCAGGGAGTCAAGATCGGGCAGTGCACTCATAGCCCCAGGCTATGGGCTCCCAGTCAGGTCGCGCCTACCGGCCGCGTCACCCGCTCAGAACACTGAGATCATGTCCCTCACCGACGGTTCACCCGCTGCCACCCGCCACCCCTCGGGGCCGCGGCCGCGGGCTCACGACACCGCCACAGCGGGGTCCCGGGCTCGCCGCACCACCACACCGGGATCACGAACCCTCCGCCTCGCCGGGGCGCGGATCCGCCACACCGCCCGTACCGGCCGGTCCTTCGCCGCTGGCGCGGCGCCGGGTGTCGCCGTGACCGCGCTCGCGGTGGTGTTCGCGCTGGCCGCCAACCGCTCCTTACCGGCGCTCAGCCCCGCGGTGATCGCGGTGGCCTGCGGCGCGGCGCTGGCCAACGTGGCCGGGGTCGGCGAACGGTTGCAGCCGGGGCTCGCGTTCGTCTCCAGGCGGGTGCTCCGGGTCGCGGTCGCCCTGCTCGGCCTGCAGATCGCGCTGCCTCAGGTGCTCGCGCTCGGCTGGCAGACGCTCGCCGTCGTGGTGGTGGCGACCGGGGTGACGTTCGCGGTGACGCCGCGGATCGGGCGCAGGCTCGGCCTCACGCCCGGCGCGTCGCTCCTCGTCGCGACCGGCGTGTCCATCTGCGGCGCCGCCGCGATCGCCGCCATGCACGAGAGCACGGACACCTCCGACGATGACGACGCCGCCGGCGCGCTCGGCGTCGTCGTCCTGTACGGCACCGCCGCCATCGCGGCGATCCCCCTGCTGGCCTCGCTCATGGGCCTGTCGCCCGCGCAGCTCGCGGTGTGGACGGGGGCAGCCGTGCACGAGGTCGCCCAGGTGGCCGCCATCGGCGCCGCCTCGGGGGTCCTGGCCACCGCCGTGACGGTCAAGCTGGGCCGCGTGCTCCTCCTCGCCCCCATGGTGGCCCTGTTCTCCGGCCGCAACCGGGACACCTCGTCCCGTCCGCCGGTCGTGCCGCTGTTCGTGGTGGCGTTCCTGGTGATGGTCGCCCTGCGCAGCACCGGCCAGGTGCCCATGGCGGTGACGGATCGGATCCCCCAGGTCACCGGTGTGCTGATGGCGGCCGCCCTGTTCGGTCTGGGCACCGGCATCGACCTACGGAAACTGGTCAAGGGTGGACGGATCCTGCTGCTCGGAGGCATCGCCACGGCCGTCATCGCCACCGTCTCACTGGCCGGGGCGGCGTTCCTCGTGTGATTCTGGGACGGCCGCCGTGCCGTGCTCGGCTTGGAACAAATGCCGTAAAGTACCCCGTTCAGGGTATGCCGGTCAGGACCACTCAGGGAGCACGAAACTCACCATGCGCAGCGCCACCCACCTCGTTCTCCAGCCGTCCGTCGCCGAGGCCATGGCCGGCGGAGCGCCGGTCGTGGCGCTGGAGTCCACGATCATCTCCCACGGGCTGCCGCAACCTCGCAACCTTGAAGTGGCGCGCGAGCTGGAGGGCATCGTACGCGCCGCCGGCGCCGTGCCCGCCACGATCGCCGTGCTCGACGGTGTGCCGCGCATCGGGCTGGACGAGGTGGAGCTGGAGCGCATCGCGACGGAGTCCGGCCTGCGCAAGCTGGGACAGCGGGATCTGCCCGTGGCGGCGGCGCTGAAGGCGAGCGGCGCGACCACCGTGTCGGCCACGTCGTTCCTCGCCGCCCGCGCCGGGATCCGGATCTTCGCCACCGGGGGGCTGGGCGGCGTGCACCGGGGCTGGACGGAGGACCAGGACGAGTCCGCCGACCTCGACACGCTCGCCCGTACGCGCATCACGATCGTCTGCGCCGGCGTGAAGTCGATCCTCGACGTGCCCGCGACGCTCCAGCGCCTGGAGACCAGGGGCGTGACGGTGGCGGGCTACCGTACGGGCACCTTCCCCGGCTTCTACCTGCACTCCTCCGGCCAGCCGATCGACTGGCGCATCGAGTCGCCCGCCGAGGCCGCGGCCATCATGCGCGGCCAGGACGCTCTCGGCGGCCAGGAGAGCGCGCTGATCGTGGCCAACCCGGTGCCCGAGGACCGCCAGCTCGATCCCGAGCTGCACGACCGCGTGCTCGCCGAAGCGCTGGCCGCCGCAGAGCGCGAGGGCGTCAAGGGGCAGGCCATCACCCCGTTTCTGCTCGGCTATCTCGTGGACGGCACCGGCGGCGCCTCCCTGGAGGCGAACCTGGCCGCCGTCCGCGGCAACACCGAACTCGCCGCGCAGATCGCCCTCGCATGGGCAAGACCGTGATGGACAACGCTCTTTTGGTCATCGGTGACGTCGTCACTGATGTGGTGGCGTTGCATGGTTCACCGGTTATGACGGGCACCGACACGGCAGCCGACATCGTGCTCCGTCCCGGAGGCTCCGGCGCGAACACCGCCGCCTGGGCGGCCTGCCTGGGCGCCGATGTGCGGCTGCTGGCCAAGCTGGGTTACGACAGCAGCGAGTGGCACACGACCGAACTCCTCAAGACGGGCGTACGCCCGCATTTCTCCGTGGACCCCGAGCATCCGACGGCGGTCGTGATCGCGATGGTGGACAAGAGCGGTGAGCGCTCGATGCTCACCAACCGTGGCGCCGGCGGCCTGATCTCGGACACCGACTGGGACCCCGCCCTGCTCGACGGCGTCGGCCGGCTCCATCTGTCGGGATACATCCTCTTCGCCGACTGCGGGCTGCGGCTGACCAGGCGCGCCATGGCGGAGGCGGCGGCCAGAGGCCTCACGATCAGCGTCGATCCGGCCTCCACGGGGCCCCTGCGGGAATTCGGCATCGAACGGTTCATCCAGGAAACCGCCGCTGCCAGCCTGATCATCCCGAATCTTGACGAGGCCCTGATTCTCAGTGGTGCCCCAACAGCGGAGCGTGCCGCCGTACTCTTGAGTGAGACGTACGGCACAGCGGTCGTGAAGCTGGGAGCGGAGGGAGCGCTGGCCGCCGTGGACGGTGCAGTGGTCGCGACGGCGGCGGGCGTGCCCGCCGAGGTCGTCGACTCGACCGGGGCAGGTGACGCGTTCGCCGCGGGCTTCCTCGCGGCGGCTTTACACGGTGCCGGGGAAGGGGCCGCTCTGGAGGCCGGTTGCCGCGCGGGGGCCGAATGTGTGGCCCACGTGGGCGGCCGACCACGGTACGGTTTGGATCTGAACCGTCTTTACCCTATTCACACTGATTGATAGCTTGCCGCGTAGGCTGCACCATTAGCCACATCATTACGGGCAGCACCATGCGGCTCACTGGGGAGGATAAGGTCCGCCGATGGATGTCGAGTCATCGATCTGCCTGAGCGACCTAGTCCCTGCGCTGCGCTGGAGCCGTCCGCAGCAGGTGGCCGAGGCGCTCGGCGACCCGCGCCTGCCCGCCGGGTGGTGGTCCTCCCTGGCGTTGTCGAAGGCGCTCGGCACGGCGGGCCTCGACTGGATCTGCGAGCGGCTGGCCCGGCTGGCGACCTCCCGCTGGGATCATCTGCCGCTGTGCGACCTGCTTCCCGCGCTGACGGTGCACCACATCGACCCGGCGCTGCCGGGCTGGCCAGAGGCCACCCGGACGGCGATCACCGGCCTCGGCGGCTGGCAGCGGCTGCGCCGCCTGTCCCCCAGCGACCTGACCACCCCGTCGGCCACACCCGAAGTGGTGGTCGGCTCGGTCTTCCGCGAGATTCTCGGCCGCATCCCGGCCCAGCGCGAGCCGGTGCCCGCGGCGCGGGCGAACCATCCGGAGGTGACCCGCCCGCTCCATGTCGGCGCGGCCGCCGGCCTCTCGTCCAGAAGCACCGGCTCCTTCCCCGCCCAGCCGGAGGGCGTACCGCAACCCGCGGGCCCCCAACCTGGAGCACCGCAATCGGCAGGCCCGCAGCCCGGAGCATCGCAACCCGCGGCCGCGCAGCCCGGAGCACCTCAGCAGCCGGCGGCCGCGCAGCCCGGCGCGCCGCAGCAGCCGGCTGCCGCCCAGTCCGGCGCGCCGCAGCAGCCGGCGGCCGCCCAGTCCGGCGCGCCGCAGCCCGCAGGCTCCCAGCCTGCCGCCGCGCAGCCCGCTCCGCAGGAAGGCGCCGTTCCCTCCGCGCCCCCTCAGACCGGGATGTTCGTCGCCCAGAGCGCCTCCAAACCCGACACCGGCGCGCAGCCGCCGTCCACCGGGCCGTTCACCAGCCCGGCCGAAGGGCTTTCCCAGCCGCAGACGGGCACCTTCGCCGCCCAGCCGTCGGATCGCCGGCCCGGCCCGCAGAGCGGTTCCTTCCCCGCACAGCCGGAAGGCCGCCAGACCGGCCCACTCCCCGCGCAACCGGACGGCCGCCGGCCAGGATCGTCGGCCCCGCACCCGGAAGGCCGACAGACCGGGTCGTTCCCCGCGCAACCGGAGAGCGGCCGGCAGAGCCAGACGGGCTCCATTCCCGCTCAGCCGTCCGACCGCCCGGCCGGCCCGCAGAGCGGCTCTTTCCCCGCCCAACAGGAAGGCCGCCAGACGGGGTCGCTCCCGGCCCAGCCTTCAGGCGGCGGCCCGCGCCAGGGCCTGGCGGGCGAGGGCCTTCCCCAACGCCCGGCCCCCGGTCAGTCCGAACGCCTTGCGCAGCGTCCCGGAGGCGGCGCGCCCGGGCGCCAGGACACCGGCTCACCTCCTGGCATGCCCAGTTCAGGCCCCCAAACAGGCTCGATGCCCGCCGTCCCCGGCTCAGGCCCCCAAACGGGCTCGATGCCCGCCGTCCCCGGCTCAGGCCCCCAAACGGGCTCGATGCCCGCCGTCCCCGGCTCAGGCCCCCAAACGGGCTCGATGCCTGCTGTCCCAGGCCCTGAGGGGGCCAAAGGCGCGCCCGCCTACGCGACCCCTGTTCCCAGCGCGCCGCCGTCCGGCACGGCGCCCTCCGACACCGACCACGCGATGGTACGGGTCGTGGACAGCCTGTTCCGTAGCCTGGACAAGATGGAGCTGGCGGTGGCCGTGCACCGGCTGTTCGCCGAAGACCCGGTCAGCCTGCGTACACTCGCCCACAAGCTGCTGGTCGACAGGGACGCGCTCTCGCAGGCTCAGCGCACCGCGGAAGAACGCGTCCTGCACTGGCTGCGTTCCTCCGAGTCCGCGCCCGTCACCGGTCACATGTTCCGGCTGACCGAGTGGCTCGGCGCGGCGGCCACCGAGGACCAGCTCATCGGCGCCGACCCGGCCCACCCGGTGACCGTCCCGTCGCTGCGCACCCCGCTCTGGCGCGTGCTGGTGACGCTCATGCCCGACCGCCGTCTCCAGGACGGCTGGCTGGTGGTGGGCGACATCCACGGTCTTCAGAGCCGCACGCGGCAGCTCCTGGCCTCCAGCGCGCCCGACGCCGACGTCGTGGAGCTGATGGCCGAACTGGGCATCCGCGCCCACTCGGCCAAGGCCTGGTTTGACGC
>NZ_SMKP01000242.1:0-13949 GCF_004349015.1 Nonomuraea diastatica | reverse complement strand
GGGTGGCAAGGAGCCCGCTCGGGCGGGGTGGCGAGGGTGCCTGGCCACCGACCCGCGCGCTGATCTACCCTTTGGAGGTGGACAGCGAGAGTCTGGCGGCGGCCGGGCTGCTGACGGCCCTGAACCGGGCGTCGGAGATTCTCGCGGAGTTACGTCATCCCTTCGTGAGAAGCGAGCGCTTCTCCTACTTCTTCCCTCCCGCGGGTGCCAGGACCGGCGCCACCTTCATCCTCCCCGACGGCCGCGAGGTGCGGTTCGAGGTGTCCATCGCCGCCTCGGGCGGAGCCTTCCACGTGGCGGGCGCGATCATGGCGGAGGGTGAGTCCCTGCTCGACCTGCCACGTAGGAGCCTGCCCGGCGTCTCCGACGCTCTCGCCGTGCTCGACGACTACGCGGGGGAGGTGGCGGCCCCGGCGGGACGGCTGATCGACCAGCTCCTCGACGAAGTTGTCTGATTGTCAGACAGTAAGGCAGAATGGCGGGCATGAGGAATGGACCGCTCGCCGTCGTCGGCGCGTCCGCGCTCTGGGGCACGGCGGGCACGGCCGGGCTGCTCGTCTCCGCCGACTCCGTGGCGCTGGCCGCCGCGCGGCTCGTCATCGGGGGCACGGCGCTCGCGCTCTACGCCGGAGCCGGTCTCAGGAGCGCGATCAGGCCGGGGCTCCTGCCGGCCGCCGCCGCGGTGGCCGTCTACCAGCTCTGCTTCTTCGCCTCGATCGGCCGCACCGGTGTGGCCATCGGGACGGTGGTCGCGATCGGCAGCGGGCCCGTCTTCACCGGGTTGCTCTCCTGGCTCCTGCACGGCCGCAGGCCGAGCGGGCGCTGGACCGTGGCGACCACGGCGGCCATCTGCGGATGCGCCGCGCTGATCGTCGGCGGCGGGGCGCAGGCGGGTGGGGAGGTGGTGTCGGGGGTGTTGTTCGCGCTGCTGGGCGGGCTGCTGTACGCCTTCTACACCGTCATGGCGGCCCGCGAGATCGGCCGGGGGGCCAGGCCGGACGCCGTGATGGGGGTGCTGTTCGGCGGGTCTGCGGTGATCATGTTGCCGATCCTGATGGCGAACGGGGTCGCCTGGCTGGGGGAGCCGCGCGGGCTGGCCGCCGTGCTCTATCTCGGGCTCGGCACCACCGCCCTGTCCTACCTCCTGTACGGCCGGGGCCTGCGCACCACCCCCGTGGCCACGGCCGCCACGCTGGCGCTGGCCGAGCCGTCCGTCGCGGCGCTGCTCGGCCTGGTCGTGCTGGGTGAGCGGCTGGCCGCGGTGTCGGTCGCCGGGCTCGTCCTGCTGGCCCTGAGCCTCGTCGCGGTGGCCGTACCGGAAAGAAGACGGGAAAGGGCGTTAGAGTCGCAGCCGTGACGTTGCCGCTCAGACCCGTCTCCACCGTGGGCGCGCTCGCCGACGCCCTGCGCAGCAGGGTGCTCTCCGGCGAGATCGCGCCCGGCACCCCGCTGCCCGAGCAGGAGATCGCCGCGTCCTACGGCGTGGCCAGGCCGACCGTGCGCGAGGCGCTGGCGACGCTGGTGCACGAGGGCCTGCTCAGGCGCGAGCGCAATCGCAGCGCCTATGTCCCGGAAGTGACGCTTGCTGATCTCGACGATCTCATGTACGTCCGGCGGCCGCTGGAGGACCTGATGGCCCAGGCGGTGGCCGGGCGGCGGGTGCCGGAGGCCGACGCGGCCCTGCACCGGATGGCCGCGCTCCCGGCCACGGCGCCGTGGTCGGAGAGCGTGGCCGAGCACATGGCGCTGCACGAGGCGCTGATCGAGGCGGTGGGGAGCCCCCGGCTCGAACGCCTCTACGGCGCCCTGGCCGCCGAGACCAGGCTCGGGCTGGTCCGGTTGCGCGAGGTCTACGAGGACAGGGAGGTGCTGGTGCGCGAGCACCGCGAGCTGCTCGACGCGATCGCCGAGGGGCCGCAGGACGCGGCGCGGGCGGCGGTGGCGGCGCATCTCAGCCACTCGTGGGGCGGTCGTCACCGCTGAGGCGCCTCGGAGTGACGAAAGCGTGCCCGGCAAACGCCCTCCATTGTGGACGAACCCTTGCGGGACCACCCTTGAACTCGCAAGAATCGCGCCCATGCACGGCAACGCGATGCCGGACTCCTACGTATACGTCACGGAAGAGGGCGTCACCCGTCACTACGCTGACGGTAGCGTCGAGGCCCTCGCCTGGGAGGACGTCGTCGAGGTCCGTGTCGTCACGGAGGCCGGCGAGGACGTCCTCTACATCCTGCTCGATCGCGACGGCGAAGGCTGCGTCGTGCCGCGTTCCGCCACGGACGCCACCTTTCTCGCCCGCCTGCGCTATCTGCCGGACTTCGACCTCGACCGGCTCACCCTGGCCGCCGACTCCACGCGTGACGGGGCGGTGGTCGTGTGGCGCAGCCCGGATCCGCCGTCCGCGCTGCCGGACCTGGAGTACGACTAGCGCAACCGGCTAGAAAATTCATGAGATTGTCGCCGTATTTCCTCGGTGCACTGCCACTTCTGGACCGTTCCGTCAAGCCTTCGCGCAGCTTAGCAATCGTCCGATTGTGGACATATGACGTTATTCCCCAGGGTCGAATCGATCTTTAATCTTTAGTGGGGGTCGCCGCCCTTGATTGTTCGAGGGACTTGTCAACCCATGTGGTGCAAGGAACGTCAAGTCCCCATAGGAAATCTGCTATATGGACTGCCACTACGGCCTGACCAGGGGAGATGCCGGTGCGGCAGTCTGATGAGCGGTTTCCTGTCGGGAGCAGCGGTGCACAGACTGTCAGGGTGGTGTTATGAGGGTGGGGACTGGGGAGTCCGCTGTCGTGCTCCTCGAGGCCGTACCACGCCGTGCGTCGAGCATCTGGACGCGGGCGTACCTGCGGCTCCTGTTATCCGGCGACACGATGTGCGTGCTGCTCGCGTGCGTCTGCGTGCTGGGTGTCCGGCTCGTCGCCGGCGTGTACATTCCGCCGGCCGAATATCTGCTGGGTTTCGGCCTCGTCGTCGCCTGGCCCGTCGCGCTCATGATGGGCGGCGCCTACCGCCAGCGTGCCAACGGCGAGGGCACCGACGAGTTCAAGGCCGTCTTCAACAGCGGTGCCGGGCTGATGGCCACGGTCGCCATCATGGCCTATGCCACGCAGACCACGATCGCGCGTAGTTTCGTCATGGCGATGTTGCCGCTCGCGCTGCTCGCCACGCTCTATTTCCGCTATCGCATGCGCAAGCGTCTTCACCGGAGGAGAGCGGTGGGCGACTACATGCGCCAGGTGGTCGCGGTTGGGCATCGGGAATCGATTCTCGACCTCGTGATGCAGTTCAGGCGCCAGCCCTATCACGGAATGCACGTGGTGGGAGCCTGCCTTCCCGAGGGCGGCATGGACGTCGACCTGGATGGTGTCCCGGTGCTGGGCTCGTTCGGCGACGTGGCGAGCGTGGTGGAGCGCGAGAAGGCCGACGCCGTGGCCGTGCTGGCCTGCCCGGAGCTGGACGGGGCGGCGCTGCGCAGGCTGGCCTGGAGCCTGGAGACCGCGCGAACCGACCTCTTCGTCGCGCCCGCGCTCCTCGACGTGGCCGGGCCGCGCATCAGCATCAGGCCGGTGGCCGGGATGCCGCTGCTGCACGTGGAGCATCCGGAGTTCGACGGCACGAAGCAGCTCGTCAAGACCGTGTTCGACCGGCTCGTCGCCGGGACCGCGCTGTTGCTGCTCGCCCTGCCGCTGCTGGCGATCGCGCTGGTGATCCGGCTGACGAGCCCGGGGCCTGCGCTGTTCTTCCAGGTCAGGGTCGGCAAAGGCGGCGAAGAATTCCGCGTCGTGAAATTTCGTACGATGGTGGCCGATGCGGAGCAGCGTAAACGTGCACTTCTCGACGCGAACGAGTTCGACGGAGTGCTCTTCAAGATAAGGAACGATCCAAGGGTCACCCGGGTAGGCGCCTTCCTGCGCCGATACTCGCTCGACGAGCTGCCCCAGCTGCTCAACGTCATCCGGGGCGAGATGTCCCTCGTCGGCCCGCGCCCGCCGCTGCCGGAAGAGGTGGGCAAGTACGGAGCCGACGTCCGCCGCCGCCTGGTGGTCAAACCGGGCATGACCGGGCTCTGGCAGGTCAGCGGCCGCTCCGACCTGACGTGGGAGGAGTCCGTACGCCTCGACCTGCGGTATGTGGAGAATTGGTCGCTCATCCTCGACCTGCAGATCCTCTGGAAGACCTGGTCCGTCGTCACCCGTGGAGAAGGGGCTTATTAGCGTGAAAGCACTCGTGCTCGCCGGAGGGTCGGGCACACGGCTGCGGCCCATCACGCACACCTCGGCCAAGCAACTCGTGCCGGTCGCCGGCAAACCGGTCCTGTTCTACGGCCTGGAGGCGATCGCGGCGGCGGGGATCACCGAGCTCGGCATGGTGGTCGGCGACACCCAGGCCGAGATCGAGGCGGCCGTGGGCGACGGGTCGGCGTTCGGGCTGCAGGTGACGTACCTGCGGCAGGAGGCGCCGCTCGGGCTGGCCCACGGCGTGCTGATCGCCCGCGACTTCCTGGGCGACGACGACTTCGTCATGTACCTGGGCGACAACTTCATCGTGGGCGGCATCACCGACCTGGTCGCCCGGTTCACCCGCGAGCGGCCCGCCGCCCAGATCATGCTCACCGAGGTCGGCGACCCGCGCCAGTTCGGCGTGGCCGAGCTCGACGCCGGAGGACGCGTCGTCGGCCTGGAGGAGAAGCCCGAGCGCCCCAAGAGCGATCTGGCGCTGGTCGGCGTCTACCTGTTCAGTCCGGCGGTGCACGCGGCGGTGGCGGAGCTGAAGCCGTCGTGGCGGGGCGAGCTGGAGATCACCGACGCCATCCAGTGGCTCATCGAGGCGGGGCTGCGCGTCGAGTCATCGGTGATCACCGGCTACTGGAAGGACACCGGCAATGTCACCGACATGCTGGAGGTCAACCGGCTGGTGCTGGAGTCGGTCGAGCCGCGCGTGAGCGGGCACGTGGACGCGGCCAGCGACCTGGTGGGCCGGGTCGTGGTCGAGCCGGGCGCGGTGGTCGAGCGTTCGCGGGTGGTCGGTCCGGCGATCATCGGCGGCGGCGCGCGGATCCGCGACAGCTACGTCGGCCCGTTCACCTCCATCGGCGCGTCGTGCACGATCACCGGCAGCGAGATCGAATATTCGATCGTGCTGCCCAGGGCCTCCATCGCGGGGGTGGGCCGGATCGAGTGGTCGCTGATCGGTCACGACGTCGAGGTCACTCCCGCGCCCCACACACCCAGAGCCCACCGTCTCGTGCTGGGCGATCACAGCAAGGTGCAGATCAGTTCTTGACATCCTCCCCCTCGTATACGAGGGGGATTCCCACGGTCACCCGTGAGGGTTCCTGCTTCACCGCCGGTTGCCCCGTCCGAGAGGACTCTCGTTGAGGTCTTACACCAGCTCCACAGGCGTTTCAGCTCTCCGCCAGCCCGGCGGCGAGCACGTTCTTGGCCGCGTTCACGTCCCTGTCGTGGACCGCGCCGCATGTGCATTCCCATGCGCGGACATTCAACGGCATCTTGTCTCGCAGGATTCCGCATGCCGAGCACAGCTTCGACGACGGGAACCAGCGGTCAACTGCGATGACGGTCCGCCCGTACCGGGCAGTCCTGTACTCCAGCATGGATCGCATCTCCCGCCACGAGGCGCCGGAGATGGCGCGGGCCAGCGAGCGGTTCTTGACCATGTTGCGGACGGTCGGGTCTTCCACGGCGATCACTTGGTTCTCGCGAACAAGCCGTGTCGTGACCTTGTGCAGATGGTCCCTTCTGCGGTCGGTGATCCGGGCGTAGGCGCGGGCCACCTTCAGCCGGGCCCTGGCCCGGTTGTTCGACCCCTTCTCCTTGCGGGCGAATGCCTGCTGCGCCTTGGCCAGCTTGCGTCGGTCGCGGCACCCATACTTCGGGTTGAAGATCTTCTCGCCGGTGGACAGTGTGGCCAGCGCCGTGATCCCGGCGTCGATCCCCACGTTCGCCTCGACGGGCGGGAGTGGACTGATCCCCTCCTCGACCAGGATCGACACGAACCAGCGAGCGGCCGCGTCTTTCGACACGGTGACCGTGGACGGTTCCGCACCATCAGGCAGAGGACGCGACCACACGATCGCCAAAGGCGCGTCCATCTTCGCCAGCGTCAACTGGCCGTCACGCCAGCGGATCGCCGACCGCGTGTACTCGGCCGACAGGCGCGACTTCTTCCTGCTCCTGAACGTTGGGTACTTCGCGCGCTTGGCGAAGAAGTTCGCGAACCCCGCCTGAAGATGGCGAAGCGCCTGCTGAAGAGGGACCGACGACACCTCGGACAGGAAGTCGAACTCGCCGCTGCGCTTCCACTCCGTAAGACGCGCGGACGACTCCACGTAGGAGACGCGACGCCCTTCGAGCGCATAGGCGCGGCTGCGTTTTTCCAGGGCTTTGTTGTGCACGAGGCGGACGCAACCGAACGTCCGGGCAAGCTCGGAGGCTTGCCCGGGGGTCGGATGGAAGCGGTACTTGCAGGCCCGCTTCACCATCTGCGCCATGCCTCACATCATATCGTAAGATCAGGTAAGGATCGCGCGTGCGTTCGACAAGGCGGTCGGCTTAGCAGCGAATCGCCTGCCCCTGTCATGCTCCGCAGGGGTCCGATTCCTCCCCCGCCTGAAGGCGAGGGATTCCTCGGAGGCATCCGATGAGAATTCTGGTGACGGGTGGGGCCGGGTTCATCGGCTCCCACTTCGTGCGCGGCCTCCCAGGGGCGTCGGTGACCGTGCTGGACAAGCTCACCTACGCCGGCCGGCGCGCCAACCTGGAGGGGGCGGCACACACGTTCGTGCACGGCGACATCTGCGACGCCGGCCTGCTGGCCGAGGTCGTGCCCGGCCACGACGTGGTGGTGAACTTCGCCGCCGAGTCCCACGTGGACCGGTCGATCGAGGGGGCGTCCGAGTTCGTGCGCAGCAACGTGCTGGGCACGCAGACGCTGCTGCAGGCGTGCCTGGAGGCCGGGGTGGCCAAGGTGGTGCAGGTGTCGACCGACGAGGTGTACGGCACGATCGAGTCCGGCTCCTGGACCGAGGACGCGCCGCTGGCGCCGCGCTCGCCGTACGCGGCCTCCAAGGCGGGCGCCGACCTGATCGCCCGCTCCTACGCGGTCACGTACGGGCTGGACGTCTCCATCACCCGGTGCGGCAACAACTACGGGCCCCGCCAGTATCCCGAGAAGATCATCCCGCTGTTCGTCACGCGGCTGCTGCGCGGCGCGACCGTCCCGTTGTACGGCGACGGCGGCAACGTGCGCGACTGGATCCACGTCAAGGACCACTGCGCGGGCATCCGCCTGGTGATGGACAAGGGCGAGCCCGGCGAGGTCTACCACATCGCGGGCACGGCCGAGCTGACCAACCTGGAGCTGGCCGGCCGCCTGCTTGAGGCCTGCGGCCAGGGCTGGGACCTGGTCGAGTACGTCGAGGACCGCAAGGGCCACGACCGGAGATATTCGCTCGACGACGCGAAGCTGCGTGCCCTGGGTTACCGGCGGGAGATCCCGTTCGAGCAGGGGCTGAAGGACACCGTGCGCTGGTATGCCGGGCACCGGGGCTGGTGGGCGGCTTGACAGGAGGCGTCATGAGATGGCTCATCACGGGCGCGGGCGGCATGCTGGCCACCGACGTGCTCGACCGTACGGCGCTGACCGGCGACCCGGTGGTGGCGCTCGCCCGGAGCGAGCTGGACCTGCGCGACCGGCGCGCGGTGCGCGACTTCGTGTGCGCCTACCGGCCCCGAGCAGTGATCAACTGCGCGGGGTGGACCGCCGTGGACGAGGCCGAGTCGCGTGAGGCGGAGGCGCTGGCGATCAACGGGCACGCGGTGCGCTGGCTGGCCGAGGCGTGCGACCAGACCGGGGCTCGGCTGGTGCACGTGTCGACCGACTACGTCTTCGACGGCGCGAGCGCGGCGCCGTACCAGGAGGATGCGGTCACCGGGCCGGTGAACGCCTACGGGCGGACCAAGCTGGCAGGGGAGCGCGCGGCGCTGGAGCACGGCCAGTACGTCGTGCGGACCGCCTGGTTGTACGGCGCGGCCGGCACCGACTTCGTCCGGACCATGGTCAGGCTGGCCGGCGAGCGGCCGTTCGTGGACGTGGTCGACGACCAGCGCGGGCAGCCGACGTGGGCGGCCGACCTGGCCGACTTCCTGGTGCGGCTGGCGCAGTCGGACCTGCCGCCCGGCGTCTACCACGGCACCTGCTCGGGCGAGACGACGTGGTACGGCCTGGCCAAGGAGATCTTCACGCTGCTCGGCGCGGACCCCGGGCGGGTGCGGCCGGTGACCAGCGCCGACTACCCGCGCCCGGCGCGGCGTCCGGCCAACAGCGTGCTCGCCTGCACCAGAGCCGAGCCGCTGCGCCACTGGCGGGCGGCGCTGCACGCGGCCTGGCCGGTCATCGCCGCGAATGCGGGGCCTCAATGCAACGTGGCGTAGAACTCCTGGCAGGCGCGATAGTCGGGCAGCAGCCCGGCCGCGAGCGCCTCGTCGAGCGAGGGAGCCTTGGCGTCCTTCTCCGACAACACGGGCCGCACCTCGGCCGGCCAGCCGATCGCGAGCGCCGGGTCGAGCGGGTGGACCCCGTGCTCCCGGCCCGGCGCGTACGGCTGCGAGCACAGGTAGACCACCGTGGCCTGCTCGCTGAGCGCCATGAACGCGTGCCCGAGCCCTTCGGCGACGAGCATGCCGCACCGCGTGCGGTCGTCGAGCGTCCGTGCCTCCCAGCGGCCGAACGTGGGCGAGCCCGCCCGCAGGTCGGCGACCACGTCGAGGACGCTGCCCGACACGCACATCACGTACTTCGCCTGGCCGGGCGGCACGTCGGCGAAGTGCACGCCCCGGAGCACCCCACGGCCGGACACCGAGCAGTTGACCTGGGCGAGGTCGAAGCGCCGCGGGAGGTCGGCCGCGCGGAACGCCTCAAGGAACGAGCCACGGGGGTCGGTGTGGACGCGCGGCGTGTGCAGCCACGCGCCGTCGATGCCGAGGGGATCCATGGGAGCGAAATACCCAAATTTGGAGCGTGCGAATGACCTCTTGCCGTTTATGCGGCTCCACCGACATGACCGGCGTCGTGGACCTGGGGGCGACACCCCCCTGCGAGCGTGTCCTCACCGCCGGCCAGCTCGACGAGCCGGAGCTCACCTATCCGCTGCATCTGCGCGTGTGCACGTCGTGCTGGCTGGCGCAGATCCCGCCGCTGATCTCCCCCGAGGAGACCTTCACCGACTACGCCTACTTCTCCTCCTACTCCACCTCGTGGGTGGAGCACGCCCGCTCCTTCGTGGCCGGGCTCGACCTCGGGCCGGGATCCTTCGTGGTCGAGGTGGCCAGCAACGACGGTTACCTGCTGCGCCACGTGGTCGAGAGGGGGGTGCGCTGCCTGGGCATCGAGCCGTCGGTGAACGTGGGCGCGGCGGCGAGGGAACGCGGCGTGCCGACGGTGACGGCGTTCCTCACGCCGGAGAGCGCTCGGGCTGTCGTGCGGGAGCACGGGCGCGCGGACCACGTCGTGGCCAACAACGTCTACGCGCACATCCCCGACGTGATCGGCTTCACCGAGGGGCTGCGCACGCTGGTCGCCGACGACGGGCTGGTCACCATCGAGGTGCAGCACCTGCTCACGCTGATCGAGCGCAACCAGTACGACACGATCTACCACGAGCACTTCCAGTACTACACCGTCGCCTCGGCGCAGCGGGCGCTGGCGAGCGGCGGCCTGGCGGTGGTGGACGTCGAGCTGCTGGACACCCACGGCGGCTCCATCCGGCTGCAGGCCAGGCCGTCGGAGGCCGGCGTCGCGCCGTCGCCGCGCGTGGCCGACGTCCTGGCCCTGGAGAAGGCGGCCGGGCTGCACGAGATCGCGGGCTACGCCGAGTTCGCGAGGCGGGTGGCCGGGGTCCGGCGTGACCTGCTGCGCTTCCTCGTCGGCGCCGCCGACGCGGGCCACACCGTCGTCGGGTACGGCGCCCCCGGCAAGGGCAACACCCTGCTCAACCACTGCGGTGTCCGGCCCGACCTGCTCGCCTACACGGTGGACCGCAACCCGTACAAACACGGCAAGTTCACGCCGGGCGCCCGCATCCCGATCTTCCCGCCGGACCGGATCGCGGCGGACCGGCCGGACTACGTCCTCGTCCTGCCGTGGAACCTGCGCGACGAGCTGGTCGAGCAGCTCGCGTACGTCCATGACTGGGGTGGCCGGCTGGTCTTCCCCATCCCCACGTTGGAGGTCGTGTGAAGGTCGTCCTCTTCTGCGGTGGATACGGCACCCGGATGCGCACCGGGGCGCCGGGCGACGTGCCCAAGCCCATGCAGCTCGTCGGCCCGAGGCCGCTGCTCTGGCACGTCATGCGCTACTACGCGCACTTCGGTCACAAGGAGTTCGTGCTCTGCCTCGGCTACGGCGCGGAGCACATCAAGAGCTTCTTCCTCACGTACGAGGAGACCGCCTCCAACGACTTCGTGTTGCGCGGCGGCGACATCGAGCTGCTGGGCAGCGACATCTCCGACTGGACGGTCTCCTTCGTCCACACCGGGATCGAGTCGTCGATCGGCGAGCGGCTGCGCCGCGTGCGCGACCATCTCGACGGAGACGAGATGTTCCTGGCGAACTACGCGGACGTGCTCACGGACGCGCCGCTGCCGGAGATCATCGACAGGTTCGCCAGGTCGGACGCGGGCGGCTCGCTGATGGCCGTGCCCCCGCCGGGCACCTTCCACTGCGTCGGGATCACCCCGGACGGGCTGGTCGACCAGATCACGGCGGTCACCGAGATGCCGTTATGGGTCAACGGCGGATATTTCGTGTTACGCCAGGAAATTTTCGACCACATCCCGGAGAACGGCGACCTGCTCGTCGACGGGTGCAAGGAGCTGGCCAAGCGCGGACGGCTGCTCGCCTTCCCGTACCGCGGCTACTGGCGGCCCACCGACACCGTCAACCAGCGGATCGAGCTCGACCGCGCCTACGCGCGCGGCGACCGGCCGTGGGCCCTGTGGGAGCGCACGGCATGAACCGGCTCGTGCCCACCGGGCTGCGCAGGGTCGCCGCGCTGGCCGCGCACTGCGACGACATCGTCATCGGCGCCGGCGGCACCCTGCTCGCCATCTGCACGTCCCACCCGGGCGTGCAGGTCGACGTCCTGGTGTTGTCGGGCGGCGGCACCGAGCGCGAGCACGAGGAGCGGGCGGCGCTGGCCGCCTTCTGCCCCGGCGCGGACCTGCGGATCACGGTGGCCAAGGTGCCCGACGGGCGGCTGCCCGCCCACTGGGACGAGGCCAAGACGGCGGTGGAGGAGCTGCGCCTGCGCACCGAATCCGACCTGATCTTCGCGCCCCACGCCGGCGACGCCCACCAGGACCACAGAGGACTGGCGCGACTGGTGCCCACCGCCTTCCGCGACCACCTCACGCTCGGCTACGAGATCCTCAAATGGGACGGCGATCTCGGCCGCCCCAACGCGTACCAGCCGCTCGACCTCGCGCTCGCCGAGCGCAAGGTCGCCCTGCTGTGGGAGCACTACCCGTCACAACGCCGGCGCACCTGGTTCGACAGGGAGGCGTTCCTCGGACTCGCCAGGATCCGCGGCGTCCAATGCCACGCACGCTACGCCGAGGCCTTCTACCTCGACAAACTCTCGCTCGACCTAGCAGGAGGCTGAAACGACATGCGTGTCCTACTCACCGGGCACCAGGGCTACCTCGGCACCGTCATGGCCCGGCGGCTGGCCGGGGCGGATCACGAGGTGACCGGCCTGGACTCCGGGTTGTTCGCCGCCTGCGTGCTCGGCCCGGCGCCCGCCGACCCGCCCGGCCACCGGCTCGACCTGCGCGACGTACGAGCGGACCTGCTGGAAGGCGTCGACGCGGTCATCCACCTCGCCGCGCTCTCCAACGACCCGCTCGGCGCGCTCGCGCCCGAGCTGACCTACGCCATCAACCACCACGCCTCCGTACGGCTGGCCAGGCTGGCCCGCGACGCCGGCGTGCGCCGCTTCCTGTACGCCTCCACGTGCTCGGTGTACGGCGCCACCGGCGGGGACGACCTGCTCGGCGAAGACGCCCCGCTACGGCCCGTCACCCCGTACGCCGAGTCCAAGGTCCGGGTCGAGGACGAGCTGGTGGAGCTGGCCGACGACTGTTTCACCCCGGTTTTCCTGCGCAACGCGACCGCGTTCGGGTTCTCGCCGCGGCTGCGGGCCGACATCGTGCTCAACAACCTCGTCGGCCACGCCCACCTGACCGGTGAGGTGCGGGTGTTGTCCGACGGAACCCCGTGGCGGCCGCTCGTCCACGTGGCCGACATCGCCGACGCCTTCGTGGCCATGCTCGACGCCCCCCGCGAGGCCGTGCACGCCAGGGCGTTCAACGTCGGCGGCGAGCAGAACAACCTCACCGTGGCCGACATCGCCGGGCACGTCGTGGAGGCGGTGCCCGGCTCGCGGCTGCTCATCACGGGCGAGACCGGGGCCGACCCGCGCTCGTACCGGGTGGACTTCTCCCGGATCAGGCGGGCGCTGCCCGGGTTCCACGCCCGCTGGACGGTCAAGGCGGGCGCGGTCGAGCTGGCCGAGGCCTACCGGTCCCACGGGCTGACGGAAGCCGGCTTCCGCCGGCGGTTCACCAGGCTCGCCTGGCTGGCCGAGCGGCGGGAGCGCGGCACGGTCTCCGCGGAGCTGCGGCCGTGACGGGAGAGGAGATGCACGCCCTGGTGGCGCGGCTCTACCCGCTGTGCCGCTCCATCACGGGCGACGGCGTGCGGGCCACGCTGGACATCGTCGGCGAGCACCTGGACCTGGACGTCCACGAGGTGCCGACGGGCACGCCGGTGCTCGACTGGACGATTCCCCAGGAGTGGAACGTCCGCGACGCCTTCATCATGGACGCCGCGGGCAACAGAGTCGTCGACTTCCGGCGCTCAAACCTGCACGTCGTCGGCTACAGCGTCCCGGTGTCGGCCACCATGACGCTGACGGAGCTGCGGCCCCACCTGCACACGCTGCCCGAGCAGCCCGGCCTGGTCCCCTACCGCACCAGTTACTACGCCGAGACGTGGGGGTTCTGCCTCAGCCGGCACACGCTCGACGGCCTCGGCGAGGGGCCGTACGAGGTGGTGATCGACTCGACGCTGGCCGACGGGCACCTGACGTACGCCGAGCACGTGGTGCGCGGGCGCACGACGGACGAAGTGCTCATCTCGTGCCACACGTGCCACCCGTCGCTGGCCAACGACAACCTCGCCGCCATCGCCGTCGCGACCGCGCTGGCCTCCCGGCTGGAGCGACCGCGCCTCACGTACCGCTTCGTGTTCGCGCCCGGCACGATCGGCGCCATCACCTGGCTGGCGCGCAACCGCGACCGCGTCTCCAGGATCAGGCACGGGCTGACGCTGGCCTGCGCCGGCGACCGCGGCCCGCTCACCTACAAGCGCAGCAGGCGCGGGAACGCCGGCATCGACCGGGCGATGGCCCACGTGCTGCGGGACCGGCCGCACACGATCACGGACTTCTCGCCGTACGGCTACGACGAGCGCCAATACTGCTCGCCCGGCTTCGACCTGCCCGTTGGCAGCCTCACCAGGACGCCGTACGCGGGCTACCCGGAATACCACACCTCGGGCGACGACCTGGGCTTCGTCTCTCCGGAGTCCATGGCCGACACGCTGGAGGCGCTGTGGTCGGCCGTGGAGGTGCTGGAGGGCGACGGCCGCTACCTGAACCTGAGCCCGTACGGCGAGCCGCAACTCGGCCGCCGCGGCCTGTACGGATCTCTCGGCGGGCGGAGCGACACGAAACAGGCGCAGATGGCGATGTTGTGGGTGCTGAACCTGTCGGACGGCGCGCACAGCCTGCTGGACGTCGCCGACCGGTCCGGCCTGCCCTTCCGCGTGGTGGCCGAGGCGGCGGGGGCGCTGGGGGC